>JBOGVI010000025.1:0-2375 GCA_050692695.1 Actinomycetota bacterium | reverse complement strand
GATGTACGCCTCGTCCTCCACGCGCACCCTCCCAGGGACGAAGACGCAGGGAAAGGGCAGGAGGCGGCACGGCCATCCGCCGGTGCCGGCACCGCCCGTCCTCTCCCATCCCGACTCTCACGGTCGGTCCCGGAATCTCACCAGGTCAACCCCCGAGTGGCTCCCAGGGGGTCGCGGACTCTCACCGCCGGTGGGGACTCGCACCCCGCCCCGAAGACGAGCTTTCGCCCCAAGTATAGGCGCTAGCTGACGCGGCGGTCGATGGCGTACGACGAGCCGGATTGCCGCTTGGCGAACTGCTTCATCTCCGTGGCCACGGCCACCGCCTCGCCGTAATGGGCGAACCGCCGCGTGGTGGTGGTGGCGATGCCGATCGACACCCCCACCAGCGGGATCTTCTGGAGCGCACCCTTGCGGTCCTCGACCTCGACGTAGCCGCGCTGGAGGTCCTCGTCCTCGTAGAACTCGGGGACGTCGCCGTCGAACCGTTCCACGATGCGCTTGGCCACGTCCTCCGCGACGTCGGGTGCGGTGATGGCCACGAAGTCATCGCCGCCGACGTGCCCCACGAAGCCGTCCGAGCCGGCGAACTCGACGACCGCATCCTGGATGACGCGGGCCGTCGCCTGGATCAGACGATCGCCCCGGACGAACCCCTTCTGGTCGTTGTAAGCCTTGAAGTTGTCCAGGTCCGAGTACAGGACGGCGAAGGGGTTCTCCTCGCGCACCATGCGCTCGATCTCCTCCTGGATCCGGATGTTGCCGGGCAGGCCGGTGAGCGGCGAAAGGTTCCGCATCTCCTTGGCCCGCCGCAGCGTGCCCTTCACCCGGGCCAGGAGCTCGATGGGGTCGAAGGGCTTGATGATGTAGTCGTCGGCACCCGCCGTAAGGCCGAGCACCTTATCCGTCGACAGGGCCTTGGCGGTCAACATGATGATCGAGGTGTTGGCGGTCTGGGGGTTTCGGCGGAGCCGCTGCGCCACCTCGAACCCGTCGATCCTCGGCATCATCACGTCGAGCAGCACGAGGTCCGGCCGCATCTCACTGGCCCGCTGGAGGGCCTCCTCCCCGTCGGAGGCCACCGCCACGTCGTAGCCGGCGGAGCGGAGGTTCACCTCGACGAAGCGCGCGATGTCCGGATCGTCGTCCACGACCAGGATGGTCTCGGGCATCAGCCACCACCACTTCCGGTGCCGGGGGGTGCGCTCGCCGTCGGCGCGCTACCCCCCCGGACCCCCCGGATCATGGTGGCGAGCGCCGCCGCGGCCTCGGCCGGGTCTGGTGCCTTGAAGATGGACGATGCCACCGCCAGCACCGTGGCGCCGGCGTCGACGCACCGGGCCCCGGTCTCCACATCGATGCCGCCGTCCACCTCTACGTCGGTGGGCAGGCCCCGGCGGTCGATCTCCCCCCGCACCTTCTCCACCTTCGGGAGCACCTCGGGCATGAAGGCCTGGCCGGCCCATCCGGGACGGACGCTCATCACGATCACGTTGGCCAGGACCTCGAGATGGGGGAACACCGTCTCCACGGCGGTGTCGGGGTTCACGGCCAGCCCCGCTCCCATTCCCGCCTCCCGGGCCTTGCGGATGACGGGCGTCGGGTCCACCAAGGCCTCGACGTGACACGTCACCATGTCGGTCCCGGCCGCAACGAAGTCGTCGAACAGCCGCTCGGGGTGCTCGATCATGAGGTGACAGTGCAGGGGCAGGCCGGTCACGGGCCGGAGCGACGCAACGACCACCGGGCCGATGGTGAGAGGCGGGACGAAATGCGCGTCCATCACGTCGATATGGATGAGGTCGGCATGGCCCTCGACCAGCTTTACCTGGTCGGCGAGGTGCGCGAAGTCGGCTGACAGGATCGACGCGGCGAGCTTGCCCACGGCCGCATTCTATCGGTGGCCCTCCCGGGCACGAGCCAGGCTCGTCTCGGTGCGTCCGGTCAGCCCAGCGGCTCACCAGCGACGGGACGGAACCCCCGGACGAACTCCTCGGCCCTCATCCGCTTGCGGCCGGACGGCGCGACCTCGAGCGGGCGGAACCCACCCTCCCCCGTCCCCACCACGAACCCGTCCTTCGCCACACTCACGACGACGCCCGGCTCCCCGCCACCGCCCACCGCCCCGGCCCGGAGCACCTTGAGCGGCTCGCCTCGGAACGTCGTCACGGCGGCGGGATCCGGCGAGAGGGCCCGCACCAGGTTCACCAGCGCGGGGGCCGGCTTCGACCAGTCCAATCGGCGGTCCTCGGAGCCGATCTTCGGCGCGAACGTAGCCTGGGAACGGTCCTGGGGGACCGGCGAGACCGTTCCCCGCTCCAGGTCGTCCACCGTTTCCACCAGCACCTCTGCACCGATCCGGGCCAGGCGGGAAC
>JBOGVI010000024.1:0-4830 GCA_050692695.1 Actinomycetota bacterium | reverse complement strand
CGCATGAACAGGTCCTGGAGCGCCAGCCGGAGATCGGTGTTGAACCGGTCGCGGGGAAGGGCGACGAGCAAGGAGACGCTTCGCCCGTACAGGTCGCGCCGGATGAACAGCCGAACCTGCCGCTGCTCCTGGAGGTGGAGGAGGGCGATGACGGCCCCACGGAGCTCCTCGGCGGAGGCCTCGAACAGCTCGTCCTTCGGGAAGCTCTCGAAGATCGTGACGACGGTCTTGTAGTCGTGCGAGCCCTCGATCAGGTCCTCTGCGTCGAGTATCTGCTTCAGCTTTCGGTGAAGTACCGGGGTATTGGCCGCCGGCTCCATGTAGGCCTTCGACGTGAACAGGCCAACCATGCGGAGCTCGCCCACGATCCGGCCCCCCGGCGAGACCCTTCGGACCCCGATGTAATCCATCCGGGCCCGGCGGTGGACGGTCGATGGCCGGTTCGTCTTGGAGTAGATCAGGAGGTCCCCGCCCTCGATGCGGGCCCGGAGGTTCGGCTCGATCCGCGAGAGCGGGACCGGAGCGTCGTACGACGACCATCCGGGCTTGGACAGGATCCCCAGGCCGGACCGCGGCACCGCGTGCAGGGCGCGTCCCTGTGGGGAGTCGATCAACTCGTACTCCCGGTACCCCAAGAACACGAAGTTCTCCTGGAGCAGCCATTCGATGAACGCGACGGTCTCCTTCACCTCATCGCTGCCGTACAGGACCGCCGCGGCCTTGGCGGTCACGATCATCCGGCCCAGCCGCTCCTGCATGGTTCGGAAGTCCCTGACGGCGAGGCGCACGTCTCCCAGGACGCCTCGAACGGCCTCTTCCAGCTCCGCGAGCTCGGCCCGCTCCAGCCGGCGGTCCACCTCCCAGTGCATGACCGACTCCCGGAGGTCGGCCTCCCGAACGTGCATGACCCGTTCGATGCGCCCGCGCGGGCCGCGGTAGGTGCCGATCACGGGATGAACCACCCGCCGCACGGCCAGGCCGCGGGCCCGGAGCTCCTCGTTCACCGAGTCGAACAGGAACGGGGAGTCCTCGACGTTCGTCTCCAGGACCGAGCCGAGAGTCTGGTAACCGTCCTCGGCCACAGTGGGGTTGAACGCCCGGACCGCGACCTCGTGCTCGCCTCGGGAGTCGGCCAACTCGAACAGGGCGAGCACCTGCCCGAGCAGTTCATCGATCGAGACCTCCGCGAGCTCCTGGGGGGAGAAACGGCGCGTGCACGCCCGGGCGAACTCTCGGACGGTCTCCACCCGGTCCGGCGGCACACGCACCTCGATCCGCTCGAGGAGCAGCTGGATGACGGAGCTGCCCTCGGTCGCCGCCTGGTCCGTCAAGCTCACGAGCACATCGTATCGTGCGAGTTCCCTGTCCCAAGAAGTGGCAGTTCGTCTGGAGCTGGCGGTCGGAATCGAACCGACGACCTGCTGTTTACAAGACAGCTGCTCTGCCAACTGAGCTACGCCAGCCTGAGCCGAGTGTACCCTTCACGCTCGGCGGGACGGCAGCACGTAGGCGTACAGCGCCGCCGCTAGGGAGGCCGAGGCGTTCAGCGACGACACCTTGCCCCGCATCGGCAGCCGGACGAGCGCGTCGCACGTCTCGCGGACCAGACGCGACAACCCTTTGCCCTCCGAGCCGAGGACCACCGCCACCCGCCCAGCGGGACAGGGATCGTCGTACACGGTGCGGTCCGCCTTCCCGTCCAGCCCGACCACGAAGAAGCCGCCGTCCTTCAGACGGTCGAGGGCCCGGGGGATGTTCGCAACCCGGGCCTGGGGCAGGTGGAGCAGAGCGCCCGCGGAGGCCCGGACGGCGGCCGGGCTCACGGCGGCGGCACGGCGGAGCCTACTGACGAGCATGGCTGCCCCGGCCGCCTCCGCCGATCGCGCCGCGGCGCCGAGGTTCTGGGGATCGGTGATGCCGTCCAGGACCACGATCACGTCCTCGCCGCCGAAGGGCCACGAGGCCAGCTCCCGCTCCCTCAATTCGTCGCCGGGGCGGACCCGGGTCACGACCCCGTGGTGGTCGGTGCCCAACTCGTCGAGCTCTCGCCGGTCGGCCTCTCGAACGCCGACGCCGGCGCGACGGCACGCCTCAAGCACCTCCCGGAGCGGGGTCGTGGCCCGCGAGTCCTGCGCCACAAGGACCTCCAGCGCCCGGCCGGCCCGCACCGCCTCCAGCGAGGCCCGACGCCCCACCACCACCTGCTCCCGCACTCCGCTCACCCGGCGGACAGGACCGCTAACGCGATGCAGCCGACGCCCTCGCCCGAGAGCCCCAGCCCTTCCGGCACGGTGGCCTTCACCGACACCAGGTCCACCGCAACGCCGAGAGTCGCGGCCAGGTTGTGGCGCATCTCCTCCCGCACCGGGGCGACCGCCGGCCGGTCCGCGACGATGGTCACGTCCGCGGAGAACGGGGCGAGCCCCCGCACCCGGATCTTGGCCACGACCCGGGCCAGCAGGTCCATTCCCTCGATCCCGGCGACCCTGGGGTCGGTGTCGGGGAAGTGCTCGCCAACGTCCCCTAGCGCCGCCGCCCCGAGGAGAGCGTCGGCGACGGCGTGGCAGACCACGTCTCCATCGGAGTGGCCGAGGAGGCCGGGCTCGCCGGGAAAGCGCACCCCGCCCAGGAATAGGGGCCGCCCCACAGCCCACGGGTGCACGTCGAACCCCAGCCCGAACCGTTGCTCAGCCACGGGCCGGCTCCTCGGCGAGCTCCGCCGCGCGGGCCAGGTCCTCCACCGTGGTCACCTTGAAGTTCCCCGGCTCCCCCGCAACCGCCTTCACCCGGTACCCGGCCCACTCCAGGGCGGCCGCGTCGTCGGTGAACTCCAACCCCTCTCGCGCCGCCTTTTCATGAGCGTCGCGGAGGGCGTCGGCACGGAACGCCTGCGGCGTCTGCGCCAGCGCCAGCTCGGCCCGAGTCGCTTCGGTCCCGACCACGAATCCGTCCCGTACCCGCTTCACCGTGTCGGGCACCAGCACGACCGGGATCGCACCGTCCGCATCGCCGGCGTTCAGGGCCTCCACGACCGCAAGGAACAACTGCGAAGACGCGAACGGGCGAGCGGCGTCGTGGCACACGACGATCGGCACGTCCTTCGGGATGGCGGCGAGCGCGGCCCCGACCGACGCATGACGCGACGCCCCCCCGGCCACAACGACGACGGGCTTGGCCGAGACGGTGACCGCTCGGGCACGTTCCTCGGACCCCGCCGGGACGGTCACCACGACCGAGGCGACGGCCGGGCAGCCCGCCGCGGCCTCGACGGCCCGTGCCACCAGGGGCCGGCCGGCCACCCCCACGAAGCCCTTCGGCTCACTCAGGCCGAGCCGCGCCCCCCGGCCGGCGGCCAGCACGATGGCGACGGCCGCCGCCGTCACGAGCTGTTCGATCCTTGGAGTTGGGCGAAGACCATCCGCCCGGTGGTGGTCTGGATCACGTTGCGGGCCACCACGGTGACCTCGGACCCGATCCGGTCGCTTCCGCCCTCCACTACGACCATGGTCCCGTCCTCGAGATAGCCCACGGCCTGCCCGTGCTCACGCCCCTCTTTGACCAGTGCGAAGGTGAGCTCATCGCCCGGGCCGACCGGCAGGCGGAACGCCGCGGCCAGGTCGTTCAACCGGGGCACCGCGACCGAAAGCGCCTCGGCCACCTTCGAGAGGTTGTGGTCCGTGGTGATGAGGGATGCTCCCCGCTCCCGGGCCAGGCGGATCAGGGCGGCGTCCACGTCGGCCACCCCGGCCTCCTCCACCAGGTGCACCTGGACGGTCGGCGCCTTCTGGAGTTCGGCCACCGCGTCCAGCCCCCGCCGGCCCCGGCCCCGTCGCTTCGGATCCGACGAGTCGGCGATCCGTTGGAGCTCCTGGAGCACCGCATCGTGGATCAGGACGTCCCCCGTGAGGAACCCGGTCTTCGCCAGGTCAACCACCCGTCCGTCGATCAGGGCGCTTGTGTCCACCACCGCGATCTCCCCTCCGGCCGCGCCCGCAGCCCGGGGCTTTAGCCCCATCAGCCCGAACAGCTCGGCCTGCCGGGAACGCCCCACCCGGTACCCCAGGTACCCCAGCGTGACGTAGACGAACGGCGCGGTCGTCCACGCGGCGAGAGGAGGAAGACGAAACATCGGAACGGAGGCAAGCGCGGCGACGCCCAGGCCGATGAGGAGGCCCAACGTTCCGGCCACCAACTCGGGGGCGGGGACCCGGCGGAACTCACGCTCCATCTCGTTCACCGCCGACGCCGTCTGGCGCCCGAGAACCCCGCCCAGCACGAAGCCGGTCCCCGACCCGAGGATCACGCCCAGTAGGGTCCGGGTGGTGGTGGGGCTCCCCACTTGGGTCGCGACGGTGTAGCCGCCCCCGGCGAACAGCAAGACGAAGATCAGCCGCACGAACTCGACGAGCCATCCTCGCGGGATGGCCGGAGGTTCCTCGCCAGATCCGTTCACCGGCTTACCGTGCCTCTCGTTCGGCGTCGGCGCAAGCACCGACCGCCCGGGCCGCCGGCCCCCCCTGGGAGGGTGTGGGTTACGCCTCGGCGAGGACCCGCGACTGGTGCGACTCCTCGAGCACCTTGTCGATCATGGCCTCGGCCTTCTCCTCGGTCCCGCCGGTCGCGTAGGCGAGCTCCGAGGTGAGGATCTGACGGGCCTTCGTGATCATGCGCTTCTCGCCCGCGGAGAGGCCGCGGTCGCGCTCCCGGATGGACAGGTTCCGAACCACCTCGGCCACCTGGTAGATGTCCCCGGAGCGGAGCTTCTCGATGTTGTTCTTGAACCGCCGGCTCCAGTTGGCCGCCATCTTCGATTCGTCCTGCCGCAGGACG
>JBOGVI010000023.1:0-1691 GCA_050692695.1 Actinomycetota bacterium | reverse complement strand
GCGGAAACCCGCCAGCGCGGCGGTCAGGCGAGCGTGGCGAGCTCGGCGAGCTCGGCCAGGACCCGGTCGACCTCGGCCTCGGTGTTGTAGTGACAGAACCCGATCCGCACGGCCCCGCCGGTTTCCTGGAGGCCCAGGCGCTCCATGAGCTCGAGCGCGTAGTAGTGGCCGTCCCACACGAAGATGCCCCGCTCGCCGAGGATCTTCGCCGTCTCGAACGGGTGCCGGTCACCCACCCGGACGGCGAACGTGGGCGTGCGCTCGGAGATGCGCGTCGGGTCTTCGATCCCGTACAACCGGACGGCGGGGACGCCGGCCACGCCGCCAAGGAACCGGCGCGACAGCCCGACCTCGTGCGAGCCGATGACGTCGAACCCGGCGGCGATGGCATCACGTCGCCTCGGCCCGGACGGGTTGCCGTAGGTCCGTCCCACGTGAGCCAGGTACTCGACGGCGGCTATGAACCCCGCGTACCCCTCGTGGTTCTGCGTGCCGGTCTCCCATCGGTACGGAACCTCGTCGCTCGCGGGACGAACCTTGTACGTGCGGAGCTCCTCGAGCACCTCGCGCCTGCCGAACAGGACGCCGAGGTGCGGCCCGAACGTCTTGTAGGGCGAGCTGACGAGCAGGTCGGCCTCGATCGCGCCGGCGTCGATCAGGCGGTGCGGGGCGAGGTGCACCCCGTCGCACACGACGACCGCGCCGACAGCGTGAGCCCGCCGGGCCAGCTCGGCGGCGGGAGTGATCGTGCCGACCGCGTTCGAGGCCAGCGTGAACGCGACGATTTTGGTTCGGGAGCCGAGCGCCGTATCGAACGAGTCCAGGTCCAGCGTTACATCGTCGTCTCGGATATCCACCCACTTCACCGTGGCGCCCGAATCCTCCGCGGCCATGACCCACGGGCGGATGTTGGCGTCGTGGTCCAGGGTGGTGATCACGACCTCGTCGCCGGGGCGGAGGGTCCGGGCCATGGAGCGGGACACGGCGAACAACAGCGTTGTGGCGTTCGGGCCGAACACGACCTCACTCGGGTGGCACCCGAGCAGGTCCGCCCCGGCCCGATGGGCCTTCTCGATCAGGCGGTCGGTCTCGGCGCTCGTCGGGAAGGCCCCCTGGGCGTTGGCGTTGCTGGTTCGAAGGTAGGAGGCCATGGCCTCGATCACCGTCTCCGGCACCTGCGAGCCACCCGGGGCGTCGGCGAACACGCAGGGGCGGCCATCGAGCGTGCGAGCGAGGCCGGGGAACCGGTCGCGGAGCTGGGTAAGGTCGGGAGCCTCCATGGCCGCATACACTCCCGCACTCGACGAGCCGCTGGCAACCAGGACGACCTCGGCGCGTTAGGGCGCGTCCCAGCCGGGAGGAAGCTCGGCAATCGGCCAGGACGGGTCCGGACGCCAGGTCGTCCAGTCGCGGTCGAACGGCGGCTCGCGGTTGCGGAGACGGTGAACCGCCCGTTCACCTTCCGCGCGGAAGGCCATCGTCTCGCCGGGACTGAAGATCCCGCGCCGAACGGACTCCTCCAGCTCGTCTTCGTCCTTCCAGCGCCAGGACCCGTCCTGCTCGACGATCGCGTCGAGCACGTGATCCACCGTATCGAACCCCATGGCCGTGCGCCGCAACGGGTCCTGGAGGTTGACGTACCAGTGCCGGACGGACCAGTCCGGATGGAACATCAGCAGGACGGCGTGGGG
>JBOGVI010000022.1:0-4585 GCA_050692695.1 Actinomycetota bacterium | reverse complement strand
CATCGAGGCCGTCCGGGCCAGGGCCCTCCGCCTCCCCTCGATCCGCGTGTTCTGCCTCGAATGGTTCGACCCGCCCTTCGTGGCCGGCCACTGGGTGCCGGACATGGTGGAGATCGTAGGCGGCCTGAACCTGCTGAACGAGAGGGAGCGGCCCTCTCGCGTCGTGACCTGGCGCGAGATACGCGACGCGAACCCCGAGGCCGTGGTGTTCATGCCGTGCGGGTATTACCTGGAGGAGGGCGAACAGGAGGCCCCGCTCCTGTACCAGAATGCCGAGTTCGTCGAGACGCCGGCCGCCCGCGAGGGCACGGTGTTCGCCGTGGACGCGACCTCCTTCTTCTCCCGCCCCGGACCTCGGATCGTGGACGGCCTGGAGATCCTGGCGTGGGCCGTCCACCCCCATGCCTTCCCCGAGCCGCCCACAGGCACCGTGTCCCGGGTCGAGCGATAGCGGAACTCGGTATCCTCCGCGGCGTGAAGGGCGAGAACCGCGTCACGCCAGACGACATCGGCAAGCGCGTCTCGTTCCAGTTCGAGCTGCCCAACGGCTACATCGGGGAGGCCGTGGGCCTCCTCGAGGCCTACGACCAGGCGGCCGAGACCTACCTGGTCCGCACCAAGGACGGCGAGATGGCCCGGGTCCCCAGCCGCGGCGTCCGGTTCGGCAAGGTCGTGCCCGCGTAGGGGAAGGTTCCGCATGGCCGAGGAGCTGCCCACCGCGTTCATCCGCCGCCGGCTCGGCGGCGAGGACGCGCACTACGGCGGCAACCTCGTGGCCGGCGCGAAGCAGCTGGAGATCATCGGCGACCTGATCACCGAGCTCGCCATGAAGCACGACGGCGACGAGGGCCTGTTCCGCGCGTACGAGTCCGTTGAGTTCCTGCACCCCCTGTACGCGGGCGACTGGGTCGAGGCCAGGGGGAGGATCGTTTCGGTGGGGAACACGTCACGAAAGTGCGAGTTCGAGGTGTGGAAGGTGGGCGGCGCCCGCCCGGACGTCTCGGAGTCCGCGGCCGAGTTCCTGCACGAGCCCGTCCTTACGTGCCGGGCGGTGGGCACGACGGTGGTGCCGAAGGCCCATCAGCGCTTCACGCACTGAGGCGCGCGAGGCTAGCTCGCTTCCTCCAGCCGGTGGAGGAGGCTCAGCAGGTCATCCAGGTTGAACGGCTTGGCCACGAACGCGTCGGCCCCAAGCTCGGCAGCCTTGACCTGGTCCCGAAGGCTGGCCCGGGCCGAGACGACCACCACCCGGGGTCGATCCTCGTCGGGGAGGTCCTGGATCTGCTCCAGGACGGTCCAGCCGTCCATGACCGGCATCATGATGTCGAGGAGCACGAGCTTGGGACGGTGCTCTTTGAGCCCGTCGAGGGCGGCCCGCCCGTCGCGCGCGGCGAACGTCTGGAAGCCCTCGGCCTCCAGGGTGAACTGGAGCATCCAGACGACCTGTGGCTCGTCGTCGACGACCAGCACGCTGGTCTGACCCTCGGTGTCCATACCCGGCCACCAGCGTATGCCGAAGCCCCAGAGGCCTGGAATCGGGCGCTCTGCCGTTTCTTCGTACCGCTCGGAGTAACCCCCGGATCGGTGATCCTAGTCATTCCTGGCTAGCGGTCAGCCTCGAAACGAGACCCCGGCACCACGCACCACGCGGCCGATCGCGTGAGCGGAGGTCCCGGCGCTCCCAGCGCGTCCGATGACGTCGGCCGCCCGGTCGGCCGGCACCATGAGCGCCATCCCGATCCCCATGTTGAAGGTGGCGAACATGTCGTCCTCCTTCGCGCCGGCCGCCTCCCGGACCAGCTCAAAGATCGGTGGCACCGGCCACGTTCCCCGTTCGATCTCGGCGGCCAGGCCCTCCGGCAGCCCCCGGGCGACGTTCTCGAGGAGCCCGCCCCCGGTGACGTGCGCGGCCGAGCTCACCAGCCCGTCGCCGGCGAGCGACAGGACGAGCGGCGCGTAGATCGCCGTCGGCTCGAGCAACTCGTCGGCGAGGGGGCGCTCGAAGCCCTCCGGCACGGCTCGAAGGACGTGGGCCCCGTCGGCGAGCAGAGCCGCTCGAACCATGCTGAACCCGTTCGAATGCAGACCGCTCGACGCCAGGCTCACGAGCACGTCCCCCTCCCGGACCCGGTGCGGCCCCAGGAGCGTGTCCTCGTCGACTACGCCCACACAGAACCCGGCCAGGTCGAATCGACCCTCCGCCATCACGCCGGGGTGCTCAGCGGTCTCCCCGCCAAGGAGGGCGCAGCCCACCCGACGGCAGCCCTCGGCGATCCCCTCGACGATGGCCGCCACCTCCTCCGGGACGACGCGAGCCACCGCCAGGTAGTCCAGGAAGAACAGCGGCTCCGCCCCTGTGCACACGACGTCGTCGGCGCACATGGCCACGAGGTCGATGCCCACGGTCGAGAGTCGCCCCGCCATTCGGGCCACCTCCAGCTTCGTCCCCACGCCGTCGGCGGCGGCGGCCAGGTACCGCCCCGCCCCGATCCGGAACAGCCCGGCGAACCCGCCGATCCCCTCGACCACCTCGGCCCGGGTGGCGCCCGCGGCCAGGTCCCGGATGAGATCGACGGCCCGGGCGCCGGCTTCCACGTCCACGCCGGCCCGGCGGTAAGCGTCGGTCACGACTTCGTGGGCTGCTCCAGCAGGAACTTGCCGGCGCCCTCGGGGATGGGGATGGGGTACTCGCCGTCGAAGCACGCGCGGCAGAAGTCCTCCTTCGGCGAGCCGGTGGCATCGACCATGCCCTCCAGCGAGAGGTAGCCGAGCGAATCCGCCCCCACGAACTGGCAGATCTCCCCCACCGACAGGTCGGCGGCCACGAGCTCTCCGCGGGTGGACATGTCGATCCCGTAGAAGCACGGCCACCTGATGGGAGGGCACGTGATGCGGGTATGCACCTCGCTGGCCCCGGCCTCCCGGAGGGCCTGGACGATCTGCCGGGTCGTCGTGCCCCGCACGATCGAGTCGTCGATCACTACCAGCCGCTTGCCCCGGATGGCGTCCGGCACGGGGTTCAGCTTCAGCTTCACCCCGCGCTCTCGGAGCGACGGCGACGGCTCGATGAAGGTCCGGCCCACGTAGCGGTTCTTCATGAGCCCCTCGCCGTACGGGATGCCCGACACAGCCGAGTAGCCCTGCGCCGCGGAGTGCCCCGTGTCGGGAACGGGGATCACCAGGTCGGCGTCAGCCGGGGCTTCCCTGGCCAGGCGACGGCCCAGCTCCCGGCGGACCTCGTAGACCGTCGTGGCGCGGATCCGGGAGTCCGCCCGGGCCAGGTACACGAACTCGAAGATGCACAGCGCGCTCCGGCGGGCTTCGGCGAACCGCTCCGATCGCAGGCCGCGGTCGTCGATCCGGATCAGCTCGCCCGGCTCCACGTCTCGAAGGAACGTCGCGCCCACGATGTCGAGTGCGCAGGTCTCCGAGGCGACGCAGAACCCGTTCGGGAGCCGCCCGATCGACAGCGGCCGTAGGCCGTACGGGTCGCGGGCCGCGTAGACGCTCCGCTCGTCCATCAGTACGAAGCAAAACGCGCCCTCCAGCGTGGGCAGGACCTCCATGGAGGCCTCCCACAAGCCGGCGTCCAGGCGCCCGGCCAGGAGGGTGGCTACCAGGTCGGAGTCGGTGGTGGCCGGCCCGGTCCGGGCCGCCCCCTCGGCCAGTTCGGCCGTGTTCACCAGATTCCCGTTGTGGCCGAGGGCAAGTGAACGGTGGCCGTCGGTCTTGAAGGCGGGCTGCGCGTTCTCCCACGTGGTAGAGCCGGTCGTCGAGTAGCGGGTGTGGCCGATCCCCAGATCGCCCTGGAGCGTGGCCAGCGTCGCCTCGTTGAACACCTGGGAGACCAGCCCGAGCTCCTTGTAGACGAGGAGGTGCTGGCCGTCCGAAACGGACATCCCGGCCGACTCCTGGCCCCGGTGTTGCTGGGCGAAGAGACCGAAGTAGCTGAGCCTGGCGACCTCCTCGCCCGGCGCCCATACGCCGAAGAGGCCGCACTCCTCCTTCGGGCTCTCCGCTCCCACCTGGCGGGATGGTAGCACCCGCCCCCAGGCATTCATCGCACGACGACAGAGATACGTTGGACGGCGTTGTTGGCGTAGCCGCCGAGGTTCCAGACGGGCTCGAGAGGCTGGCTCGCACCGGTGGCGTCGGTGGCTCGGGAGGACAGTTCGTGCTCGCCGGGTTCGGCGTCCCATCCGAAGTTCCAGCCACGCCACGCGAACGGAGAAAGCGGTTGCTCAAGCGCCGCATCGCTCCATGTCCGGCCGCCATCCGGACTCACCTCGACCCGGACGACCTCGCCGCCGCCCGACCACGCCCGACCCGACAGGACGTACGGCCCCGACTCGAGGAACCGCTTGCGGGTGAGGAAGTCCGGGATGCCGGGCGGAACCATGAGGCTCCTCGGCGCCATCCTGGTGACGGGCTCCCCCGGTTCCTCCTCGTGACGCTGCCGTCGGTACGAGCGGGCCTGTTGGTAACCGTCGAACGGCTGCGTCAGCACCGTGATCCGCTTCAGCCACTTCACGTTGGTCATGCCGTACCAGCCCGGCACGATCAGCCGCAGCGGGAACCCGTGCTG
>JBOGVI010000021.1:0-1722 GCA_050692695.1 Actinomycetota bacterium | reverse complement strand
CCGCCGGGATGTGCGCCGTCCTCCTGGGGCCCGGTCGAACGCTCGCGCCAGCCCCTTACCCGACAGGCGGCCAACATCCTGAACGCCCTTCCCGCCTCGGTGCAGGCTCAGGCCCGCCGGGCACTCCGGGAGATCTGGGACGCGGAGGACCGCGCCCACGCCGCGCGGGCCCTGGACGCCTTCGCCCGCGACTTCGCCAAGTGGCCGAAGGCCGTGGCCAAGCTCACCAAAGAGCGTGAGGCGGTGCTGGCCTTCTACGACTTCCCGGCCGAGCACTGGATCCACCTGCGGACCTCAAACCCCATCGAGTCCACGTTCTCACCGGTGCGGGCTCGGACCGACGAGACCAAGGGACCGGGCTCCCGGGAGGCGGGCCTCGCCATGTGCTTCAAGCTGATCGAGGCGGCCGAGGGGAGGTGGAGGCGGGTCAACGCGCCGGAGCTCGTGGCGCTCGTGCGCGCGGGCACGAAGTTCGTGAACGGACGGTTGGTCGAGCGGACCGACAAGGAGGACGCCGCGTGACCATCAACAGATCCCGTTCCACAACTCTTGACTATTCCTCCCCGGCGATCAGATACCCCCCTCTCCGACTAGGATGGTTGACCTAGCCGAGCATGATGGTCGACCTAACGGAGTGAGTGCCGCTGAGCGAGGCGCGGCACATCTTGGGGCGGACCCAAGCCGTGATCTACCGGGCCGTGGACGCCGGGCTCGGCGAAGAGCCCTCGGAGCGCGGGCGTGATAAAGCGGTCCGCTTCGCGCCATCGGTGGACACTCCTCCGCGGGTCTGACAGTCAGAGCCGGCGGAGGCGTGGGCTCTCACCGACGGCCACCACCAGCATGCAGCTCTTCCCCTCGGCATCGGGGAGGAGGAACCGGGTCACCTCGTCGTCGTAGAAGGTGAGCCCGGTGGCGCCGAAGCGGTGGGCGTAGGCGCCCAGGTACATCCTGCCGGCGACCATGCCGGCCTCGAGCTGGGCCGCGCGGTAGCCGCGGGCGCCGAGCGCCCCGAGGGTCCGCGGGAGGTCGGCCATGAGAAAGTGGGTGGCCGCGGCGTCGGCCCCCAGCTCCTGTTCGAGGCAGAGGAAACCGGCGTCCCGGCGGAAGTCTCCGGTCTTCAGAAACCGGAGCTCGCCGTCCCGGAAGACGTAGGCGCCGGGCTCGAGACCCTCCACGACGTTGGCGATCAGGTAGGGCTCGACGAGGTGAGCGCCGGAGGGTGCGCAGTCGGTCGGGATCCCAGCCGTGGCGAGCCGGAGGGTCGCGGCGAGGACCTCTGCCGGGATCGACCTGGAGGGCACGAACACGCGGGCGGAGCCCCGGCGGCGGATGACCTCCTCCAGGGAGTCGGCGGGCCCGTCGGCCGGGAGCGCTGGAGGCTCCACCGATAGTCCGCCGCCGGATCCGGCGAAGCCCTCCCGCCACCGGCGCACGTCCTCGGGGGAGTCGAGGCGGCCGGCCTCGTTCGCCTCCAGGATGCCCTCGAAGACGTATTCCGTGCGGGAGAGGGGCGCGACCCGGAACCCGGCCTCGCCGGCGGGGCCGTCGGCCGGTGGAACCTCCGCGTCGCTCGCCCCCACCGGGACCAGACAGAGGGGAACCTCGCGCCGCTCCTCCAGGCCGAGCAGCGCGCCCACCTCGGCGTCGGTGAACCCCAGGACCACCCGGGCGGGGAGACGGGCCGCGGCGGCGAGGGCGAGGACGTTCGCCAGGATCATGCCG
>JBOGVI010000020.1:0-13989 GCA_050692695.1 Actinomycetota bacterium | reverse complement strand
ACCTCCGAGAGGTGGAGGTCGTGCTCCTGGGCGAGCCTTCGTACCAGCGGGGAGACGATCTGGCTCTTCGCCCCCCGATCCGGCAGGGTGCCGGCCGCCGCGGGGGCGGCAGGAGCAGCCGGAGCCGGCGCGGCGGGCGGCGAGCCGGAGCCGGGCTCTGCCACACGCTCGGGTTGAGCTTGAGGCGCGGCCGGAGGAGGCGAGGTCGGTGGCCGGGCAGAGTCCGGCGGAGCCTCGCCGCCCGCCGCCCCACCAGCGGCGGCCCCGTCGATCTCGGCCACGGGCGTTCCGACGGCCACGGTCTGGCCCTCCGGCACGAGGATCTTCGTCAGCACGCCTGCGGCCGACGACGGGACCTCCGTGTCCACCTTGTCCGTCGAGATCTCGAAAAGCGGCTCGTCCTGCTCGACGCGCTCGCCCTCCTGCTTCAGCCACTTCAGGATCGTCCCCTCGATGACCGTCTCGCCGAGCTGAGGCATGTTCACGGTGGTCATGGGCCCTCCAGAGGCATCTTCACCACGCCGACAGCTTCTCGACCGCCGCCTCGATGTCGGCCACCTGCGGCAGGTACGCGTCCTCGAGGGGCGGCGAGAACGGCACCGGCACGTTCGGGGGCGCCAGACGCACCACCGGCGCATCGAGGTGCGCGAAGCCTTCCTCGGCGATCATCGCGGCGACCTCCGCGCCGACCCCGAGGAACCGGTGGCTCTCGTACAGCACCACCGCCCGGCTGGTCTTCTCTACGGATCGCAGCACGGTCTCGCTGTCCAGGGGGTGGATCGTGCGGAGGTCCACCACCTCGACGGAGACGCCGGTCCGCGAGAGGTTCTCCGCGGCCTCCAGGGCGTGGTGCACCATGGCGCCGACCGTGATGATCGACACGGCGGTCCCCTCGCGCTGCACCTTCGCCTGTCCGATCGGCACGAGGAAGTCGGGATCGTCCGGCACGACCTCCTTGATCCTCCGGTAGATCCACTTGTGCTCCAGGAACACGCAGGGGTTGTCGTCACGGACGGCCGACTTCAGCAGGCCCTTCGCGTCGGCGGGGAACGCCGGGCAGATCACCTTCAGCCCGGGGGCGTGGGCGAACCACGGCTCCGGGTTCGTGGAGTGGAACGAGCTCGCCCGAACCCCCCCGCCCGATGGCGCGCGCAGCACCATCGGGAGCGGCACGCCCGACCGGTAGTGGTACCGGGCGGCCGCGGTCACGATCTCGTCGAACCCGGAGGTCATGAAGTCCGCGTACTGGAACTCGGCCACCGGCCGGAAGCCCTCCATGGCCGACCCGATGGCCATGCCCACGATGGTCTCCTCGGCGATGGGTGTGTCCATCACCCGCTCCGGACCGAATCGCTCGATGAACCCCTCGGTCACCTTGAAGGCCCCGCCGTACGCGCCGATGTCTTCGCCCAGCAGGTAGACGCGCTCGTCGCGCTCCATCTCCTCCCACAGCGCCTCCGCGATGGCGACGAGGTAGGTGGCCTCGCCGGCCTCCGTTCGCTTCCCCCGGGGCTCGGCGCCGTGGCCGGCTGCGCCGGTCTCGACCTGCGACGTCGCCATCAGCCGCTCGCCCCCGCCCGCGTCATCCCGTTCCGCCCTCCCGGGACGGCTCGCTCTGCCAGTACCCGTCCTCGACCCACAGACCCTTCGTCACGTCCGAAGGCACCGGGAACGGGGACGCCTGCGCGAACTCGTACCCCTGGTCGAATTCCGCCTCGATGCCCTCCTGGATCCGCTTGACCGCCTCCGCGTCGATCACCTCGTGGGTGAAGAGCAGCTCCTCGAACCGCTTGACGGGGTCCTTGTGCTGCATGTACTCGTCGAGCATCTCCTTCGGGACGTACTTGGCCGGGTCGTGCCCGGCGTGGCCCCGCCATCGCAGTGACACCGACTCGATCAGGGTGGGCCCCTCTCCGCGGCGAGCCCGCTCCACGGCGTTGCGAGCCACCCGGTACACCTCGAGCACGTCGGCTCCGTCCACCCGCACACCGGGGAACCCATACGCCGCTGCGCGTTCAGCCACGGTCGGCACGGCGAACTCCAACGGGTTCGGAGTCGAGTACGCCCACTGGTTGTTGTTCACCACCCACACCACCGGGAGCCGGTGGACGGCGGAAACATTCAGGGACTCGTGCCACCGCCCGTTCGAGGTGGCTCCCTCGCCGCAGATGGCCAGGGCCACCCGCGCCTCGCGGCGCCGCTCGTACGCGAGGGCCGCCCCGCATGCCACGGGGTAGGCGAGCGGCAGATGAGACACCGGGGTCCACGTCCGGTTGCCGAACCAGTCGCCGACGTGGCTGTTACCGTCGCGCCCCCGCGTGTACCCGTCGATCCGCCCCCAGAACTGCGCCATCACCCGATTCAGGTCGAGGCCCTTGGTGAATTGTGCGGAGAGGTCCCGGTGCGTCACGAACAGCGAGTCCTCGCCGCGGAGCGGGTACGCCACCCCGACGTGCGCCCCTTCCTGGCCCCGGCCGGAGTAGATGGCCCCGGGCAGGCGCCCCTGCCGGTACAGCGCCTCGATCCGCTCGTCGAAGTACCGGCATAGCTTGAGCTTGTACAGGATGTCCTTCAGCTGGTCGTCGGAGAGGCCGACCCGCCAGTCGCCCTCGGCCTGCTTCTCGGATAGTTCGGTCGCCACGGCTCCCCCTACGCGGTGTGCAACGGCTTGCCGGCGAGCGCGAGGTGCGCCTCGCCGATGGCCTCGGACAGGGTCGGGTGGGGATGGATCAGGGCGGCCACCTCCGCCGGCACCGCCTCCCAGTTCGTGATCAGCATGGCCTCCGAGATGAGGTCGGTCACGTGGGGGCCGACCATGTGGACCCCGAGCACCGGACCGCCCTTCGCGGCCACCACCTTGACCAGGCCGCCCTCGCCCACGATGTTCGCCTTGCCGACGGCCTGGAAGTTCAGCTTCTCTCCCTCGACGTCGTCGCCCCGCTCCCGGGCCTGGGCCTCGGTGAGGCCGACCGATGCGATCTCGGGCGTGCAGTACGTGACCCGGGGGATGCCGGCGTAGTCGATGTCGGGAACGTCCATCCCAGCGGCCCGCTCGGCCACGGCGATGCCCTCGGTGAACGCCACGTGCGCGAGCTGGAGCGGGGTGGCGGCGACGTCGCCCACGGCCCACACGTGCGGCACCGTGGTCTGAAGCTGGCCGTCCACCTTCACGAACCCCCGATCGAGCTCCACGGCCGCCTCCTCCAAGCCGAGCCCGGCCGTGACCGGGCCCCGGCCCACGGCCACCAGGCATACGTCGGCGGCGACCGTCTTCGTCTCGCCTCCAGCTTCGTAGACGACCTTCACGGATTCGCCGGCCTCGTCGATGCCCTGGACCCGAGCGCCGGCGACGCTTTGGATGCCGCGCTTTCGGAAGGCCCGCGCGACCTCCTTCGAGACGTCCTCGTCCTCGAGCGGCGCGATCCGGGGCAGGGCCTCGAGGAGCATCACCTCCCCGCCGAACGAGCGGTACAGCGACGCGAACTCCAGCCCGACCGCTCCGGCCCCGATCACCACGGCGGACGAGGGGATGGTCGGGTACCACAAGGCCTGGTCGCTGGTGATGATGCGTTCCGTGACGGACAGGCCCGGGAGAAGCTTGGGGGAGGAGCCGGTGGCGATCACGACGTCGGTCGCGGAGAGCTTCCTGCCCTCGACCTGGATGGCGGGCCCCGGGGCGAGCGCGGCCGCCGCCTTGATCACGTCGATGTTGCGGCTCTGGATCAGGCCGGTCAGGCCGGACACGAGCTTGTCGACGATCCGTTCCTCGAAGGCCTTCACCGAGTCCCAGTCGGGTTCGCCGCTCGCCTTGACGCCCCACTCCTCGGCCCGGTTGATCGTGTCGAGGACCTCGGCCGATCGGAGCAGCGCCTTCGTGGGGATGCACCCACGGAGGAGACAGGTGCCGCCGAGCCGGTCGTCCCGCTCGACGAGGGCGACGCGCTTGCCGAGTTGGGCCGAGCGCAGGGCGCAGGCGTATCCGCCCGTGCCCGCCCCGACCACGACTACGTCGTACCCCTCGGACATCCGAACGGCCATGTTACCGCCCTCGTCGTATCCGTAGGATGACCTGGTGCACGGCACGGACCTCTCCCGAACCCCCCTGGAGGACGTGCACCTCGAACTGGGCGCCAAGATCGGCCCGTTCGCCGGGTGGGCCATGCCGATCGAATACGAGGGCACTCTGTCCGAGCATCGAGCGGTGCGGGAGCGAGTGGGGCTATTCGATCTCAGCCACCTCGGCAAGGTGGACCTGGCCGGCCCCGGCGCGCTCGCAGTGCTCCAACGGATGCTCACCAACGACCTGTCGAGGCTCACGGTGGGCCGGGCCCTGTACAACCTCGTGTTGAACGACCGGGGGGGTGTTGAGGAGGACCTCATCGCGTACCGGCTCGACGATGAGCGCTGGTTCCTGGTGCCGAACGCCTCCAACACCGCCAAGGTCACGTCCATGCTCAAGCAAGAGGATCCCCGGGCCGACGTGGCCCTTCACCAGGACTGGTGTTTCCTAGGGGTTCAGGGGCCGCGGTCTCTCGAGGTGGCCGGCGCCCTGTTCCCGGAGGCCGCGGACTTGCCTTTCCTTGGATGCGCCGAGAACTCATACCGGGGCCGGCGCATGGTGCTCGCCCGCACCGGGTACACCGGCGAGCTCGGGTTCGAGCTGTTCACCGAGGCCGCCCGGGCAAAGGACCTGTGGGACGAGCTCATGGACGCGGGCCAGCCATTCCAGATCCAGCCGTGCGGGCTGGGGGCCCGTGACGTGCTGCGCCTGGAGATGGGGTACCCACTGTACGGCCAGGACCTGCTCCCCGACCGCACGCCCTTCGAGGCCGGCCTGTCCTGGGCAGTCGCGTTCGACAAGGGCGATTTCGTGGGGAGGGAGGCGCTTCTTCGCCAACGAGAAGAGGGCCCGCCGGCGCGGCTGCATGGGTTGGTCATGGACGACCGCCGGTACATCCCGCGGGCGCACTACGGGGTCTTCGCCTCGGGCGAAGGGTGCGGGGAGGTCACAAGCGGGACGTTCTCGCCCACCCTTCAGCGGGGCATCGCCCTGGCGTACCTGTCGCCGGCCGACGGCTTCGAGCCGGGCCGCGAAGTCGAGGTGGACGTGCGGAGCAGACGCGGGAGCGCGCGGATCGTGAAGCCGCCGTTCGTGGACCGGAACCCTCGAACCGTCTAGGTGGCCTTCGCCGCCGAGATGAAGTCGCTGACGCTCGCACCCCCGAACTCGATGCGGCGAAGGAGCTTGTCCAGGAGCTCGGGGGCGCGCGCCGAGTCCCTCATCACCGCGACCACCAGGTACAGGCCGGAGCTGGGGATGCCGAGGGTCCGGACGGGCCCGTACCCGGGCGCCGCCACGAAGTAGGCCCACCTGGTGGACGTGTCGCGAACCTGGCAGACGCCGCGGCCCACGGCGATGTAGTCGCCGGGCGAGTCCGGCAGGCCGTCCGCGAAGGCCGGGCGGTGGTTCACTACGACCAGGCGACGGGTGGCGTTGCACTCGGGCGAGCGGGTCAGCGAATCGAGCGCCGGCCCCGTGGCCGCCAGGTAGTAGTAATCGGACGGGACGCCGACCCGAGTCCCGTCGATCCACATCGCGGCCATCCCTTCGATTGGCCTCCGCGCTCGGGCCCAGTCCCCCAGCCTGGGCGTCGCGATCAGCCCTTGCCGCGAACCGGCGGCAAGCAGCCGAAGGTGCCAGTCATCCGGGACCAGGGCGGTGACGGGCCCCGCGGTGACCTCATTGAAGGGGCGGGGAGACTCCCGGATCTGAAGAGCCGAGCCCGTGAACGGGGGCGTCGAGGCTGCGGTCGCATCGCGGCACCCCGCGGCGACCAACGCCACGACCAGACAGCCGATGACCCTGCGCACCCCGCCGATAACCCGAGCATAGTCCGGGGCGGCAGGATCCCGCCAGCTGCGACGGGCCTAGGCCGGAGCGGTCCCCCGCCCCACCGGGGCGGGCCGAAGACTACAATCCCGCCCACAACCGAAGAGGTTCGGTCCTCGAGGTGGCCCCGGCCGGCGGTTCCGGCGGGGGCCGGATGCGAGGCGAGCGTATCTCGTCTCGCGCAGAGGGAAGCCGGTGCGAATCCGGCACGGTCGCGCCACTGTGACCGGGGAGCGATCCCGACGGAACCACTGGGGGGAAACCCCCGGGAAGGGTCGGGGGAGCGGTGATCCGGAAGTCAGGAGACCTGCCCCGAGGGCAAGCGACGGCGTCCTTCGCACGAAAGGAGACGCGCGATGAGACCACCCCGGTCCCGCCCCTTCCCGGCCCTGCCCACCTTCGCCGTGGCGTTGGCCGTGGTCCTGGCCGGCTGCGCCCGGGCCGGTGCGCCCGCGGCCTCGAGTCCGTCCGGCAAAACAGCTTCGACCACAGGAACGGCGTTCCCCGTCACCGTCACCGACGACGACGGCGTGACCGTCACGATCGACGCGCCGCCTTCGCGCATCGTCACCTTCGCCCCCTCGGCCACCGAGATCGTCTACGCGCTCGGCCTCGGCGATCGGTTGGTCGGCGTCTCGGGCCCCTTCGACGACTATCCGCCGGCGGCGAGAAGTGTCGACGAGATCGGCGGAGCGGGCGAGTTCGGCGTGGACCCCAACCTCGAGAAGGTCGTCTCGCTCCGGCCCGATCTGTTCCTCACCATCGCCGGGGGAGACCGGTGGAAGGAGCACCTCCGGGACCTCGGCGTCCCCGTGTTCACGATCGACTCCACGGATCTGGACGACGTTGCGCGCGACGTCGGGACCGTGGGCCAGCTGACCGGCGCGACGGATGCGGCGGCCGAGGTGGCGTCGGAGCTCCTGTCCCAGGTCGACCAGGTCGAGCAGCGCGTCGCCGGCGAGCCCGCCGTGTCCTGCTTCTTCGAGGTGTTCTACCCGCCGCTCCTCACCGTTGGGCCCGACACGTTCATCGGCGACCTCCTCGATCGAGCCGGATGCGACTCGGTGTCGGAACAGGCGAAGGCCGACTACCCCACCTGGTCGGTGGACGACCTGGTCCGTGAGGACCCCCGGGTGTACCTGGTCTCATCGGAGTCCGGCGTGACGGCGAAGGCCGTGGCCGAGCGACCGGGGTTCGTCGCCGTGGGGGCGGTGGCGGCCGGGCGCGTCGTACTGATCGATTCGGATCTCGTGAGCCGGCCCGGGCCCCGGATCGCCGCCGGCCTCCAGCTCCTGGCCGAGGCCCTGCACCCCGAGGCGTTCGAGTGATCGCACCGAACCGGTACCGCCGCATCCTGTTGCTGCTCGCCGGGGCGCTGACAGCATCGTTCCTCATCGCCGTGGCGGTGGGGGCGGTGTGGATCTCCCCCTGGACGATCGTCCGCCTGATCGCGTGGAAGCTCGGGATCTCGGCCCGGCCAGCGGAGGTGCCCCGATCCGCCGAGGTGATCCTGTTCCAGCTCCGGCTCCCCAGGGTGGCGCTGGCGGCCGTGGTGGGCGCGGCTCTGGCCGCGTCGGGGACGGTGTTCCAGGGCTTGTTCCGGAACCCCCTGGCCGACCCGGCCATCATCGGGGTCTCCTCCGGCGCGGCCCTGGGGGCGATCGCAGTGATCGTGTTCGTTGGGTCGGGCGCATTGGGGGCGTTCGCGGTGCCGCTCGCCGCGTTCGCCGGCGCGCTCCTCACGGCCTTCCTCGTGTACCGGCTGGCCCGGATCGGCCCGGCCGTGCACGTCGCCACGCTCCTTCTGGCCGGCATCGCGGTGGCCGCGGCGATCTCGAGTGTCATGTCGCTCATGATGTCCTTCTCGGGCGAGCAGATCCGCGACATCTACGCCTGGCTGTTGGGCGGGCTGGTGGGCCAGGGGTGGGAGTCCATCGGCGCGATCGTGCCCCTCGTGACCCTGGGGATCCTCTCCGCCGGCCTCACGGCCCATGACCTCAACCTCCTGTCGCTCGGCGAGGAGCGGGCCGCGCAGCTCGGGGTGGAGGTCGATGGGCTGAAGCGACGGAGCATCGCCGTGGGGGCGCTGCTCGCCGCATGCGCCGTCTCGATGGCCGGCGTGATCGGGTTCGTGGGGCTGATGACGCCGCACCTGCTTCGCGTGTTCGTGGGGTCCGACCACCGCCGCCTGCTCCCGGCGGTGTTGCTGGCCGGGCCGATACTGCTGATCCTGGCGGACCTCGTTGCCAGAACCGCTCTCGCACCGCAGGAACTCCCCGTTGGGGTGGTCACGGCGCTCCTCGGTGGGCCGTTCTTCCTGTACCTGCTTCGCCGGGAGGGAAGACGAGCTCGTGCCCGGGCCTGACGCTGCCCTCGCGCCCCGGCCTGAGGCTGCCCTCGTCCTAGAGGGGGTGACGGCGGGCTACGGCGGCGAGCCCGCCGTTCGGGACGCGACCGTCGTCGTCCGCCGGGGGGAAGTGGTCGGCCTGGTCGGCCCGAACGGGTCGGGGAAGACCACCCTGGTCCGGGTGGCATCGCGGGCCCTGAGGCCGGTCACAGGGCGGGTGGCGATCGCAGGGGAGGATCCATACGGGCTGTCGTCGAAACAGACGGCTCGGCTCGTCGCCGTGGTCCCGCAGGACGTCGTCCCGGCCTTCTCCTACACCGCCCTGGAGATGGTCATGATGGGGCGGACCCCCTACCTGTCGCGGTGGGGAGGAAGCGGCCCCCGGGATTGGGCCCGGGTCCGGGAGGCCATGATGGCGACGTCGGTCCAGCACCTCGCCGACCGGCCCGTCGAGGAGCTGTCAGGGGGCGAGCGGCGGCGAGTGATCCTGGCCCAAGCCCTGGCCCAGGACGCACCGGTGCTCCTGCTGGACGAGCCAACCACGCACCTGGACGTCGGGCACGTCGTGGACCTCCTCTCCGTGGTTCGAGGGCTGGCCGAACGGGAGGGGACAGCCGTGGTGGCCATCCTCCACGACCTGAACCTGGCCGCGATGAGCTGCGACCGATTGATCGCCCTGGACCGGGGTCGGGTGGTGGCCGACGGCCCACCCGAGCGCGTCGTGACCCACGACCTGCTCCGGGCGGTGTACGGAGTCGAGGGAGAGGTCGTCACCGACCACGTCACCGGGCGTCCGTCCGTCCGTCTGGGGCCTCCGAGGGCCGTCCCGGCTCCGCTCGGGCGGCGGGCCCACGTGATCGGCGGCGCCGGCCGGGGCGCGCCCCTCCTCCGCCGCCTGTCCGAGGCCGGGTTCGACGTGACGGCCGGAGTCCTCCACGCGACGGACACCGACGCCGTCGTCGCCGAGCGGCTGAACCTGCTGCGGGTCACCGTGCCACCGTTCTCTGAGATCGACCAGGCCAGCGAGGACGAGTGCCGCGCGATGATCCGCCGAGCCGACCTGCTGGTGGTGTGCGATGCGCCCTACGGGCCGGGGAACCTGGCCAACCTCCGGCTGGCGGTCGAAGCGGCGCGGGCCGGCGTGCGGACGATCCTCATCGAGCAGGTGCCGATGGCCGAGCGCGACTTCACCGGAGGGCGAGCCTCCGACCTCTGGAACGAGCTTCGGAAAGTCGCGGAGGTCGTGGGGATCTACGACCGGGTGACCGTGGGGTGATCGGCCTCGTCGTCGGATGGTGAGAGGTCCTCGTTCGCCAGCCTCGGCGGCGCGAGGATCTTCTCGCCCCGGTGGGCGGGCAGGCAGAACGACACGCGGGTGCCGCCGGCGGGGAGCGGGTCGGCCCACACGATGCCGCCGTGCTGGAGGACGAGGCGCCGGGCCATGTGCAGCCCGATGCCGATGCCGGATCGCTCCTTCCGCAGGATCCCCTCGCCCGTCGTGAAGGCCTCGTTGAACGCCTGGGCCACGACCTCCCTGGCCATGCCTTGCCCCCGATCGGTGATGGACAGCACAACGCCCTCCTCGATCGTGCGCGCCCGAAGGGTCACCGGGCGGTCCTCGGGTGAGTACCGGCAGGCGTTGTCGAGGAGCTGGCGGATGACCTCGGAGATGCGCACCGGGTCGGCCAGGGCCGGGAGGTGCTCGGGGATGAGCCGTTGGACCTCGATCAGGGGATACCGCCTGCGAGCCTCGTCGGCGGCGTGTCGGATCAGCGGCGCGAGATCGACGTCGGTGAGCTTCAGGGTCAGCGTTCCCTGCTCGAGCTCCGCGATGGTGAGGACCTCGTCCACGATCAGCATCAGCTTCTCCAGGGACTCTTCTAGCTTGCCCAGGAACTCTTCCCGCTCCTCCTCCGAGATGCCCCGGTTCCGCAAGACATAGGCGATCCCCTTCGCCACGGTGATCGGCGTCCGGAGCTCGTGCGACACGTTCGCCAGGAACTCGGCCTTGGCGGACGTGGCCGCTTTCGGTCTCTCGTCGACCGGCTCGGCCGCGGAGCTTTGGAGCTCCCGGTACGCGCGGACCGGGTCGGCGAACCCCTCCGCGAGCAGCTCGGCCACCCGAGGGCTGATCACGACGTTGTCGTCGAGGACCGATCGGATGGCCTGGACCACCACCTCTGGCCCGTCCTGCTTCAGGAGGTAGCCGGAGACGCCGACTCCGATCATCTCGGCCGCGGTGAATGGCGAGAAGACTGCGGTCCAGCAGATCACCCTGGTCTCGGGCACGGTGGCGACCAGACGGCGGACCAGCTCGGCCCCGGATAGGCCGGTCAGGCCGGCTTCGACCACCACGATGTCGGGCTGGGTGCGCGCTGCCACCTCCACCGCCCGGAAGCCGTCGGTGACCGACTCGGTCTGCACGTCGGCCCCGGACTTGAGGAGGGCGTACTGGAGCAGCGCCAGCCCATCCGCTGTGTCGCACAGCAGGAGCTTCGTCGACATCCCTACTGGTATCGGTCGGGGGGCCCGGCCATTGAGAACGGCCGCGAGAGGCGAGAGAGTCTTATTCGACCAGGCCGCTTCGGATGGCGATGGCGACGGCCTGGGCCCGGTCGTTCGCGCCCAGCTTCTCGAAGATCCGCTCCAGGTGGGTCTTGACCGTGTGAGGCGAGATCCCGAGATCGTGCGCCACCTCCTTGGTGGTGGCGCCGAAGGCGACCTTCTGAAGGATCTCCTTCTCTCGCGCGGACAGCGCCGGTACATCGGGGCGCTTCTCCGCGAACTGGACCTCCTCGATGAACGCCCTGGTCAGCTGGGGGTGGATCACCGCCTTGCCCTCCATCGCCAGGCGCGCCGCCTTCACCAGCTCCTCGGCGGAGGCGTCCTTCAGGAGGTAGCCGGAGACCCCGGCCTGGATGGCCTCCGAGATGGATGCCCGAGTCTCGTCCACCGTGAACAGGATCACCTTGCTGTCTGGGGAAGCCAGGCGGATGGCCTTGGTGGCCTCGATCCCCCCCATGCCGGGCATCCGTACGTCCATGAAGACGATGTCGGGCTTGAGCGAGGTCGAGGCCTCGACGGCCTCCTCGCCGCTGGCGGACTCGCCGACCACCTCCACTCCGTCCTCCAGGTCCAGGGCGGAGTGCAGCCCCTCCCGGGTCACCGGGTGGTCGTCCACGATGAGGATCCGGATGGAGGGCATAACGCCTTTCACCCTTCGGTTGCCAAAGGTGGCTCTAGGATAGAGGCTAGAGGGAGAGATTGGACCTAACATGAGCGAGAACGGTGAGACGATCCACCAGGACACGGGGGCCACCGAGGGTCCCTCGGGCGACGCGCAGGGTTCGGTTCAAGGGAACGGGGAGGGCCTGTCCGAGGAGCGTGTCCGGGATGCCCTTCGGAACGTCTTCGACCCCGAGCTCGGAGTCAACATCGTGGACCTCGGCCTGGTGTACTCGGTGAAGATCGAAGAGGGCGTGGTCCACATCGAGTACACCCTGACCACGATGGGCTGTCCCATCGGTCCCCTCATCGAGCAACAGATGGAGCAGCTCCTTGCCACGGTGCCCGGGGTGCAGGCGGTGGATGCCGAAATGGTGCTCCGCCCCCCGTGGAGCCCCGAGATGATGTCCGAGGAGGCCAAGGCGGCGCTGGGCTTCTTCTAGTGGCCGGCGCGCCTTGACCGCCGGCCTTGACACTGCACCTGCAACAGCGGATACAATCGCCTCGAAAATCCGAGCTCGGGAGTAGGAATTCCGTGATCCGGACACGCTGCTACGGGGTGGTGGGGGCCATGATCCCCTCCCGCATGTGCTGTATGCGCTTCTGCGCCCGCCCGCGGGCGCGGAGGTAGCCGTGCGGAGCTGACCGTTCCCGAACCACCAGCGGGGGCCGCACGAGCGGCCCCTTTCGTTTCCACCGAGAGCAGCGGGAGAAGGAGGAGCGGTATGAGCGAGTACACGAACCCGGACGCGCTGGTCGAGACGGACTGGCTGGACGAGCACCTGGACGACCCGGCCATCCGGGCGATTGAGGTGGACGAGGACACCGAAGCCTACGAGAAGGGGCACATCCGAGGCGCGGTGTCGTGGAACTGGACCACCGACCTGCACGCCAAGGTGGGGCGGGAGTACATCTCGCAGGCCGGGTTCTCGGAGCTGCTGTCGAAGGCCGGCGCGGGCAAGGACACCAACGTGGTGCTGTACGGCGGCAACAACAACTGGTTCGCGGCTTACGCCTACTGGCTCCTGAAGCTCCGCGGGTTCGACAACGTGAAGCTCCTGAACGGCGGACGCAAGAAGTGGGAGCTGGAGAGCCGCGAGCTCACCCAGGAGGTCCCTTCCCACAAATCGACCGGGTTCGCCATCACGGGCGTCGAGCGCCCCGAGATTCGGGCCCTCCGCGACGAGGTGCTGGGCGAGCTCGGCAAGTCGGCGTTCGTGGACGTGCGGAGCCCCGAGGAGTACCGAGGCGAGAAGCTCGCCCCCGATCACCTGCCCCAGGAGCAGTCGCAGGTGCCCGGGCACATCCCGGCCGCGGCGAACATCCCGTGGGTCAAGGCGGCGAACGAGGACGGGACGTTCAAGTCGGCCAAGGAGCTGCGCGAGCTTTACGAATCGGAGGGCATCACCCCCGACAAGGAGGTCATCGCGTACTGCCGGATCGGCGAGCGCTCCAGCCACACGTGGTTCGCCCTCACCGAGCTGCTCGGGTACGCGACCGTCAAGAACTACGACGGGTCCTGGACCGAGTACGGCTCGCTCGTGGGCGTGCCCGTGGAGAAGGGCTAGCCCACCCGAAGGGGGCGGGCCGGACGGGACGTCCCGGGCCCGCCCGACCCGGGCCCCCCAACGCCCCGGGCACCGCCCGGAGGGGCGGGCGAAATCCGACTGCCCAGGTGGACTTTCGCGCTCCGGCGAGGCTATCCTGTAGGTGCCGAGGCCGAGAAGCCTTGGTCTTGAATCGAGGAGCGGAAGCAGGGGAAGCGACGTGGCCATCACACAGGAAGAGCACCTCAAGGAGCTTTCCAAGGGCTACCGGTTCGACTGGAAGGATCCCGACCACTCCGTCTTCCAGCCCAAGAGGGGCCTTTCCGAGGCCGTGGTCGAGGAGATCTCCTCCCTGAAGAGCGAGCCGGAGTGGATGCGGAAGTTCCGCCTGAAGGCCCTCAAGCACTTCATGGCCCGACCCATGCCGTGGTGGGGCGCGGACCTGTCCGACATCGACTTCGACAACATCTACTACTTCATCCGCTCGACCGAAAAGCAGGCCCAGACCTGGGACGACCTGCCCGAGGACATCCGGGGCACCTGGGACAAGCTGGGGATCCCCGAGGCCGAGAAGAAGTACCTCGGCGGCGTTTCAGCCCAGTATGAAAGCGAAGTCGTCTACCACAAGATCAAGGACGAGCTCGACCAGATGGGCGTGCTGTTCAGCGACATGGACACGGCGCTCCGCGACCACCCGGACATCGTGAAGGAGTACTTCGGCACGATCATCCCGCCGAACGACAACAAGTTCGCCGCGCTGAACTCGGCCGTGTGGTCGGGCGGCTCGTTCATCTACGTGCCGCCGGGCGTGCACGTGGACATCCCGCTCCAGGCCTACTTCCGGATCAACGCGGAGAACATGGGCCAGTTCGAGCGGACCCTGATCATCGCCGACGAGGGCTCGTACGTGCACTACGTGGAGGGGTGCTCGGCGCCCATCTACACGAGCGACTCGCTGCACTCGGCGGTGGTCGAGATCA
>JBOGVI010000019.1:0-16419 GCA_050692695.1 Actinomycetota bacterium | reverse complement strand
GTCCAGTCCCACGTGAGCGGCTGGAACGACGTGTCGAACACCCGGATGAACGCGGCGAACGCCGCCACCTTGGTGCCGGCCGACATGTACGCGGTCACCGGCGTGGGCGCGCCCTGATAGACGTCGGGTGTCCACATATGGAACGGGACGGCCGCGACCTTGAAGCCGAACCCGACCCCCAGGAACGCTACCGCCGCCAGGGCCAGCCCCAGGCTCTCGGTCCGGCCTGCCAGGGCCTCGGCGATGGCGGACAGGCGCGTGGAGCCCGTCGCCCCGTACGCCATGGCCACCCCGTACAGGAAGAAGGCCGAGGAGAACGCCCCCAGCAGGAAGTACTTCATCGACCCCTCGACGGAAGCGCGCCGCGCCGAGAACCCGGTCAGGACGTACAGCGACAGCGACAGGATCTCCAGCGCCAGGAACACCAGGATGAGATCGGCGGCGGCAGCGATCAGGGTCATGCCGGCCGTGGCGAACAGCACCAGCGTGTAGAACTCCGGCCTCCCCTCCCCGGTCCGTCCGAAGTAGTGGTACCCGTAGATCAGGCTGAGGGCGGCGACCCCCAACAGGATCAGCCGGACCGCGACGGCGAACCGGTCCGTGGCGACCATCCCGCCGAGGACCACGAGGCCCCCGTTCCAATCCCAGAGCGCGACCGACATGACCGCGGCGCCGGCCACCCCCAAGAGCGACACCACAAGCAAGACCGATGGCTCGACCCGGCGGTAGACCGCGCCGCCCAAGAGCACGACGATGGCCGCCGCCGCCAGGACCAGCTCGGGGGCAAGCGGTCCGAACCGGAGGGGCGGGTGGGGCAGTACCTGGGCCAGCACTACGAGCCCCCCTCCACGGCGTCCTGACCCGACGCCCGCGCGGCCTGAACCGCCTGCGCGACGCCCATGCCATCCACGATGCGGGTCGCCGTGGGGTTGATCCGGTCGAGCAACAGGTTGGGATAGATCCCGAGCGCGATGATGGCCGCCAACACCGGGGCGAGCAGCGCGTACTCACGCACCGACAGGTCGGGGTGCTCCGCGTGCCTGGCCGGGAGCGGGCCATGGGCCATGCGCTGGTACGCCCACAGCAGGTAGATGGCGGCCAGTACCACGCCGGCAGCGGCGATGGCGCCGAACGCCCGGTTGGCGGCGAAGGTGCCCAGGATCACCAGGAACTCGCCCACGAAGTTGTTCAGGCCGGGCAGGCCGAGCGAGGAGAGCGAGACGAACAGGAACGCGCCCATCAGCCAAGGCATCGGGGCGCCTAGCCCGCCCATCTGCGAGAGGTCCCGGGTGTGGGTGCGCTCGTAGACCATCCCCACCAGGAGGAACAGTGCTCCCGTGGACAGGCCGTGGTTCACCATCTGGAGCACTCCCCCGGTCATCCCCTGGAGCGTGAAGGCGAACGTGCCCAGCACCACGAAGCCCAGGTGGGACACCGACGAGTACGCCACCAGGCGCTTCACGTCGGTCTGCATCATCGCCACGATGGCCCCGTACACGATCCCGATCAGGGCCACCACGGAGACGCCGTCGGCGAAGTACGAGGATGCCTCGGGGAACAACGATAGGTTGAACCGGATCAGGCCGTAGGCCCCCACCTTCAGCAGAATGGCCGCCAGGATGACCGAGCCGGCCGTGGGGGCCTCGGTATGGGCGTCCGGCAGCCAGGTGTGCAGCGGGAACAGCGGCACCTTCACGGCGAACGCGATGAAGAACCCCAGAAACAGCCACCGACCCGCACCCGCCGTCAGCCCGAGGTCGACCAGTTGGCGAAGGTCGAATGTCGGCCCGTCGGGTAGCGATCCCGACCTCGCGTACAGGAACAGGATCGCCACGAGCAGGAAGGCCGAGCCGAACATCGTGTACAGGAAGAACTTCACGGCCGCGTACACGCGCCGCTCGCCGCCCCACGCCCCGATGATCAGGTACATCGGGAACAGGATGGCCTCGAAGAACAGGAAGAACAGCAGCAGGTCAAGGGCGAGGAACGTGCCGATCATCCCGGTCTCCAGGAACAGCATGGCGGCCAAGTACAGCCGCACGTGCCGGTCCACGTTCCAGGAGGCGAGGATGGCGATGGGCACCAGGAAGGTCGTGAGCAGCACCAGGAACAGGCTGATGCCGTCTACCCCGAGGACGTACCGGAGGTTCGGCGATCGCACCCAGGTGGCCTGCTCGATCAGCTGGAACCGGGAGACCGAGCCGTCGAACCGCCCCGCCATCCCCAGCGACATGAGGAACGTTGCCACCGAGACCGCCAGGGCGATGCCGCGCGCGGCGTCGTCCCCGACCCGCCGCCACGGCAACAACACGGCGACCCCGAGGAGCGGCAGGAACGTGGTGAGCGTGAGCCACTGCATCAGAGCCGGAACCCCACGTACACGAACACGGCCACCACGCCGATCAGGAACGCCAGCCCGTAGTTCCGGACCAGGCCGGTCTGGACCCGTCGGCCGGCCGACGCACCCCACTGGAACAGCTGCCCCACCGCGTTCACGGCCCCGTCGATCCATCGCGAGTCCACGACGTAGGCGAGGAAGGCCGAGCCGGCCTTTGCCGGGGCCACCAGGCCGGTCGAGTACACGTCGTCGACGTACCACCCGTGGGCCAAGAACCGGTGGAGGCCGGCTAGACGGACCCGGAGCGCCAGCCAGTCGATCCTGCCCGAGCCGTACACGAACCAGCCGACCAGGATCGCGGCCACCGCGACCGAGACGGATAGGGCCGACAGGGCCGCGGCCGGAAGGCCCTGCGTCTGCTCCTCCACTTCTCCAAGGACGGGGCCCAGGAAGACCTGGAGCCGCCCCGTGGTCGCCGAGAGCCCAACGAGGCCGCCGAAGATTGCCCCGATGGCGAGGATCGCGAGGGGGACCGTCATGACCGGCGGCGATTCGTGCGCCCGGCGCTCCGTGCGGTCCTGGCCGAAGAACGCCAGGAAGATCAGGCGGGCGATATACAGCGCGGAGAGGAACGCCGCCACCAGCGCCACCGCCCAGGCGAGCGCGTAGCCCGCCCGGTTCGCCATCTCCAGGATCTGGTCCTTGCTGAAGAAGCCGGAGAACGGCGGCACGCCGGCGATGGCGAGCGCGCCGAAAGAGAACATGGCGGCCGTGACGGGCATGGCCGTCCGAAGCGCGCCCATCTTCTTGAGGTCGATCTCGCCCTCCAGCCCGTGCATCACGGACCCGGCCGAGAGGAACATCAGCGCCTTGTAGAAGGCGTGCGTGACCAGCAGGAAGATTGCCGCGGCGTACGCCCTCAGGCCGAGCGCGAAGAACATGTACCCGAGCTGGCTGATCGTGGAGTACGCCAGCACCCGCTTGATATCGTCCTGCCCCAGCGCACAGGTCGCCGCGTACAGCGCCGTGAGCAGGCCCACCACCAGCACCACGGTGAGGGCGACGCCGGAGACCTCGAAGAGCACGTGCGTCCTGGCCACCAGGTACACGCCGGCCGTGACCATGGTGGCGGCGTGGATCAGTGCGGACACGGGGGTAGGGCCCTCCATGGCGTCGGGGAGCCACGTGTGGAGCGGGATCTGGGCCGACTTGCCCACGGCCCCGGCGAACAGCAACAGCGCGATGATCGTGTAGACGCCGGCCGGCTGGGTCAGCTCCATGATCCTCGCCGTTCCCGGCTGGCGTGGATCGAGCAGTGCGGTCGAGAAGTCGAGCGACCCCAGTCGCAGGAACACCAGGACGATCCCGACCAACATGAACGTGTCGCCGACTCGGGTGACCACGAACGCCTTCTTCGCCGCGCTCGCCGCGGCGGGCCGTTCGAACCAGAATCCGATCAGCAGGTACGAGCACAACCCCACGCCTTCCCACCCCAGGTACAGGAACAGGAGGCTCTCCGCCATCACCAGCGCGAGCATGAAGAAGCAGAACAGGTTCATGTAGGAGAAGAACCGGCCGTACCGCGGGTCCCCGTGCATGTACCCGATGGAGTACACGTGGATCACGGTGCCCACGCCGGTGACGACCAGCATCATCGTGACGGACAGCGGGTCCACCCGAAGGTCGGCGGCCACCTGGAGGTTCCCCACCGTGAACCAGTCGGACAGGTGCTGCACGTGCAGCCGCTCCTCGGCGGGAAGCGCCAAGAGGTCGCCCAGGACGGCCAGGGCCACGGCGAACGCAGCGAGCATGAGGGCCGAGGCCAGCCCCCCGGCCCACCGGCCCAGCTTCTTCCCGAAGAACAGGTTGACGGCGGCGCCCACGAGCGGCAGGGCGGGCACGACCCACGCGGATCTCAGCACCGCGTCACCATCGGAGGATGCTCGCGTCATCCACGTTGACGCTGTGCAGCCGGCGGTACACGTTCACGATGATGGCGAGGCCCACGACGACATCGGCCGCCGCCACCACCATGGAGAGGAACGCCAGGACCTGGCCGTTCAGGTTCCCGTGCATCCGCGAGAACGCCACGAGCGCCAGGTTCACCGCATTCAGCTGCAACTCCACCGACATGAAGATGACGAGCGCGTTCTTGCGGACCAGCACGCCGACCGAGCCGATGGCGAACAGGATGGCCGAGAGCGCGACGAAGTACGAGATCGGCGTCCTCACGTTGGAACTCCCCCGCCTGGGCCCGCGACCTGGAAGGCTTCGGCCTCGGCCCGGGTCCGGGCGCGCTCACGCTTCTGCGCCAGCACCATGGCCGCCACCGCCGCCACGATCAGCAAGATCGAGGTGACCTCAAAGGGGAGGAAGTAGTCGCGGAACAGCACCCGCGACAGCGCCTCGGCGTTCCCTCCCTCGTTCACCACCCGGTCGAAGTCGGCGGGCCCCTTGGCCAGCCCCAGGCTAGCCCGGACGGCCACGAAGATCTCGGCGGCCAGGCCCAACCCGAGGAGGATCGCCGTGGGGCGTTGCCCCCTCAGCCGCTCGCCCAGGCTCTCGTCCCGGTCCACCCCGAGCAACATGATCACGAACAGGAACAGGACCATGATGGCGCCGGCGTACACGATGATCTGCACGGCGAACAGGAACGGCGCCCCGAGCACCAGGTAGAACACGGCCAGCGTGAAGAAGTTCACGATCAGGAACAGCGCCGAGTGGACGGCGTTCCGCTGAAACAGCACGGCCACGGCCGATCCGACCGAGATCGGTCCGAACACCCAGAACACGATGTGGTCGGGCGCCACCTAGATGCCCTCCCGGTCCACCGGATCGGTCCCGAGGGGCGGGGGCGGCTCCAGGAGCTGCTCCTTTGTCCAGATGGCCTCCTCGCGAGAGTCGAATGACAGTTCGTAGTAGCTCGTGAGCGTGAGGGCGCGTGTGGGGCACGCCTCGACGCACAGGCCGCACATGATGCAGCGCAGGTAGTTGATCTGGTAGTCCTTGGCGTACCGCTCTCCCGGCGAGACCGGGTTGTCCAGGTCGTTGTCGGCGCCCTCCACCCAGATTGCGTCGGCCGGGCAGGCGTAGGCGCACAGCTCGCACCCAATGCACTTCTCCAGACCGTTCTCGTGCCGGTTCAGCCGGTGCCGCCCGATGTGCGACCGGAGCGGCGGTGGGTCGATGTGCTTGGGGTACTCCTCGGTGACGTCGGGCCGGAAGATCTGCTTGAACACCGTGCCCAGGCCCTTCCCGATGGCGCCGACCGCCCCCATGAAGTCGGGGTACTCGCCCCGCCGTTCGCTCACGAGCGTGCCTCCTCGGCCGATCGCTTCGGGCCGAACACGGGGGCGAGGAGGAACGCCACCACCAGGATCCCCGCCGCCACGCCGATGATCGCGAACGTCGCTCCCCGTCCGTACACGTCGGGCAGCACCACGATCACGCCGGTCAGCAAGATCCAGGCCAGCCCGAACGGGATCAGGAACTTCCACCCCAAGGCCATCAGCCGGTCGTAGCGGATCCGGGGCAGTGTGAGCCGGACCCACATGTACACGTACACCACGACCAGTAGCTTCGCGACGAACCACAGCACCGGCCACAGCCAGGGCAGGACGTCCGGAGCCGGGCCCCGCCACCCACCCAGGAACAGGGTGACGGCGATGGCGGAGACGGTGACCATGTTCACGTACTCGCCGAGGTAGAACATGGCGAACGTGATCCCCGAGTACTCGGTGAAGTAGCCGGCCACCAGCTCCGTCTCGGCCTCCGGCAGGTCGAACGGCGGACGGTTGGTCTCGGCCAGCCCGGTGACCAGGTAGGCCACGAACGCGGGGAACTGGGGGATGACGTTCCACACCCGGTCCTGGCTGGCCACGATGTCGGACATCCGGAGCGACCCCGAGTACATCAGGACGGCCACCAGGGCCAGGCCCATCGCGACCTCGTAGGAGATCATCTGGGCCGTGGACCGGATCGCGCCGAGCAGCGGGTAGTTCGAGCCGCTCGACCATCCCGCGAGCACGATGCCGTAGACCATCAGCGAGCCCATCGCCAGGACCCACAAGATGCCAACGTTGAGGTCGGCGATCTGGAACGGGACCTCCCGTCCGAACACCGTGACGCTCGTCCCGAAGGGGATCACGGCGAAGGCCAGGAACGCCGGAAGCATGGCGATGACCGGCGCGAGCAGATAGACCGGCCGGTCGGCCAGGGTGGGCGTGATGCCCTCCTTGAAGAACAGCTTGATGCCGTCGGCCAGCGTGATGAGGACGCCGTGGGGCCCGGCCCGCATCGGCCCCATCCGGGTCTGCATGTCCGCGGCGACCTTCCGCTCCATCCATATCAGGAACATCACGGTGATCAGGACGGCGAAGAACACTACGACGACCCTGGCCACGAGCAGGACCCAGTCGAGCCAGTCCACTCAGACCCCACCCCCCGCGCCGGCCGTGAACCGCCCCGACAGCAGCGAGTTTGCCGCCAGGCCGGGCTGGTTGAACGGCACGAACACGACGCCCTTGGCCACGTGCTCGGTGACCCGCACCGGAAGGACGGCCTCCCCCGCCTCCGTGCGCACGCGGGCGGGCACGCCATCGGCCAGGCCCCGCTTCCCGGCGTCCTCGGGATGCATCTCCAGAAAGGGCTCTTCCTCGAGCGCCGCCTTCATCTCGGTCGCGCCCTCGGACAGGCGCCCCTCGTCGACAAGCAGGGGGTAGGTGAAGAGCGTGAGGTCGTCGGGCCACTGGGGCGAGTCGGTCCCCACCCAGGCGGTGGGGCGGGCGGTGGCCTCCCGCGGGGCCAGCAGCACGCCCATCTCCTCGCGCAGCTCGTCGAGGGTCTCGAACCCCAGGTCGCCGCCGAGGGCCAGCGCCAGCGTGGCGAAGATCTCCCAGTCCGGGCGGGAGATCCCGGCCGGGCCTCGGACCGGCCTGATCCGCTGCCCCCGGCCCTCCCAGTCCGTGAAGTGCCCGTCCCGCTCCATGGGCGCGGCGGCCGGCAGGAAGGCGTCGGCGAACGGCTCCAGGCTCCCGAGCTCGAGCGACTGGACCACCTTGTACGGCACGTTGTCGAGCGCGCGCCGCGCGAGCTTCGCGTGGGGGAAGTCCCGGAGGGGATCCACGCCGATCAGGAACAGCACGTCGATCTGGCGGTTCGCGCAGGCCTCCAGGATGTCCCGGGCGTTCCGGCCGGGCTCCGCGTTCGCAACCGGGCCCCATACAGCTTCCACCTCGGCGCGTTCCGCCTCCACCCACACACGGCGGCCGCCGGGGAGAAGCGCGGGGTGCACGCCCCCCCGAAGCGCCCCCCGGTCGTTCGCCCGGCGGGGGACCATGGCGAAGCGCGCCCCGAACCTCCCAGCCACCCGCAGGGCCAGGTCGGCGGCCAGGGGATGCTCGGCCAGCCCCGACCCGGCCAGCACCACGCCGGCCTTCCGCGCTTCGCGAAGGGCCGACCGGATCCGCCGGAGGGGCGAGTCCTTCCGGATGCCCTCGAAGATCCGCTCCAGCACGGCACCCTCTTCCCCCGGACGGCACAGCACGTGCTCCGCCACGTCCCACAGGCGGGTCCGGCGGGGGTGGATCACGAAGACCTTCGCCCCCCCGCGCACAGCCTTTCGGAGCCGAAGGTGCAGGATCGGAACCTCCTGCTCGGCGTCGAGGTCCACCAGCAGGATGACCTTGGCCCGCTCGAGGTCTCCGTACGTGACGCGCATCGCCCCGGCCGCCTCTATCTCCTCGGCCACCCCGCCATGGAAGTGCCGCCGGTGATCGAGGTCGTTCGTGGCGAACACCGTGCGGGCCAGCTTCGAGAGCGCGTAGTAGTCCTCGTCGGAGAGGCGCCCGCCGGTCAAGAACGCGACGCGCCGCCCCTTCGACCACGACGCGATCCTCCCGAACACCTCGGCGAACGACGCCGGCTCCAGCCCGCGATGGCGGATCAGCGGCGTGACGGGGCGGTCCTCCGCGTCGGCGAACCGGAACGCGAACCGGCCCTTGTCGCAGATCCACGCGTCGTTCACCTCGAGGTTGTCGCGGGCCAGGATGCGCACGACCTTCCCCCGGCGCAGGTCCACCCGAACGTTGCAGCCCGCCGAGCAATGCCCGCACACGGTGTCGGCGCTCGACAGGTCGAACGGCCGGGCCACGAACCGATACGGCGTTGCGGTGAGCGCGCCGACCGGGCAGATCTGAACGGTGTTTCCGGAGAACGGCGAGCGGAAGTCCTCGCCGGCCGCGATGGCCACCTGCTCCCCGGCCCCTCGGGCGAACAGCTCGATGAACCGGTCGCCGGAGATCTGGTCGCAGAACCGGGTGCACCGGGCACACAGCACGCACCGTTCCCGGTCCAGACCCACCAGCGGCGAGAGCGGGATGGGCTTCTCGAAGACCCGCTTCGGTTCCAGGTACCGGCTCTCCCCGGGGCCGAACGCGAGCGCCTGGTCCTGGAGCGGGCACTCTCCGCCCCGGTCGCAAATCGGACAGTCCAGGGGGTGGTTGAGCAGCAGGAACTCGAGGTTCGCGACCTGGGCCCGGCGGGCCTCCTCGGAGGTGTTCTGGGTGTGCACGGCCATGCCGGCCGCTACGTCAGTGGTGCACGACGTGAACAGCTTGCGCTGCCCCTCGACCTCCACGTAGCACTGCCGGCACGCGCCGATGGGCTCGAGCAGGGGGTGGTCGCAGAACCGGGGGATCTCGATGCCGAGCTGCTCCGCGGCCCGGATGATGAGCGTCCCCGCAGGGACGGTCACCTCCTTGGAGTCGATGGTGAGCGTCAGCAGATTCTCCGCCGGGAGGCGAGCGCTCGGCGTCATCGAAGCACCTCCGACAGCGGGATCGGCCAGGGCGTCTCCGGTTCGACGACGGCCTCCAGCGCCGCCGGCGCTCCCGGGGCTTCCCGCCTCTCCCCCTCATCGCCCGACGGCCCTTCCGGCTCCGCCCCCTCTGCCGGCCGGTCGGCGAACGGGCACCGGCCAAGACGGACGTGGTCCTCGTACTCGTCGAGGAAGTACTTCAGGGTGGACGAGATGGGCGAGACCGCGCCGTCGGCGAGGGCGCAGAACGCCTTGAACAGCATGTTGTCCCCGAGCTCCGAGAGGAGCGGAAGGTCCTCCGGCTTCCCGAACCCGTTCTCGATCCGGGCCAGGACCCGGGTCACCCACCACGTGCCCTCCCGGCAGGGCGTGCACTTGCCGCAGGACTCGTGAGCGTAGAACTGGAGGAGTCGCCGACACGCCTCGACCATGCAATCTCGCTCGTCGGTCACGATCAGCGCGCCCGTGCCGAGCAGCGATCCCGCCTCGGCGATCGACTCGAAGTCCAGGCCCACGTCGAGGTGGTCGGCGGTGAGGAACGGCGTCGACGATCCGCCCGGGGTCCACGCCTTCAGCCGCTTGCCGTCCGAGATCCCGCCGGCCATCTCCTCGATCACCACGCGGGCGGGCGTCCCCATGGGCGCCTCGTAGTTCCCGGGCCGGTTCACCCTGCCGGAGACCGAGAAGATCTTCGTCCCCGGCGACTTCTCCGTGCCGATCCCGGCGAACCACTTCGCGCCGTTCACCATGATGTGCGGCACGTTCGCCAGCGTCTCCACGTTGTTGATCGCCGTGGGGCTCGCGTACAGGCCCTCCACCGCGGGGAAGGGCGGGCGGAGGCGAGGCTGGCCACGATACCCCTCCAGCGAGGACAGCAGCGCGGTCTCCTCGCCGCAGATGTACGCGCCGGCTCCCCGGTGCAGCACCACGTCGAGGTCGTAACCGCTCTCCAGGATGTTCGTACCGAGGAAGCCCTTGTCGTAGGCCTCCGCGACGGCGCGCTCCAGCACCCGGCCGGGGTGCAGGAACTCCCCTCGATTGTAGATGAACGCCGTTCGGCACTGCACCGCGTACGCCGCGATGATCGCTCCCTCCAGGAACTCGTGGGGGTCGCGCTCGATGAGCTCGCGGTTGTTGTACGTGCCGGGCTCGGACTCGTCGAAGTTGACCACGAGGTAGGTCGGCTTCCCCGTGTCCTGGGGCACGAACGACCACTTCACCCCGGTGGGGAACCCCGCCCCGCCCCGGCCCCGAAGGCCCGACGCCTTGACCTCCTCGATGACCTCCTGCGGCGTCATCTTCAGGGCCTTCCTCAGGCCCTTGTACCCGCCGGTCTGGACGTACCGGTCGATCCAGACCGTGTCCGGCTCGTCCCAGTAGGCGGTGAGGATGCGGGGGTCCTCGCTCACGCGTCCCCCTCAGGCTCGAGGCCCGCCAGGATCCGGGAGGCCTGCCGGAAGTCGCCGGGGAAGGCCCCCCGGGAGGGCGGAGGCGCGTCGTCCCGGCGGAGCGCGTCGATCATCTCGACCAACCGCTCCTTCGATGTCCGGTCGTAGTTCGCGAAGTTCACCTGGACGACGGGCGCCGCGTCGCACGCCCCGAGACACTCCTCCTCGTGGAGGGTGAACTGGCCGTCCTCGGTGGCGTCCTCGCAGCCCGAGCCGAGCACGTCGTGGGCCTCCCGGTACAGCTCCTTGGCCCCCCGAAGCGCGCACGGAAGGTTCGTGCACACCGAGATGACGTACCTCCCGGTTGGGCGGAGCCGGAGCATCGTGTAGAAGCTCGCCACCGCCTCCACCTCGGCCGTCCGGATGCCGAGGAGGTCGGCCACCTCCTTCAGGCCCTCCCGCGTCACGCGGCCCTCGACCGATTGCGTCAGGTACAGCAGCGGCAGGATGGCCGACCGTTCCCTCCCTTCGGGGTACCGGGCCTTGATCCGCTCGGCCTCCGCGAAGAGCTCGGCGCCGAGCACCGGCATCAGCGGTCCACCCCGCCCATGACCGGATCCAGGCTGGCGATCACGGCGATCACGTCCGCCACCAGGCCGCCTTCCACCATCCCCGGGACGGCTTGAAGGTTCACGAAGGAGGGGTCCCGGATCCGCAACCGGTACGGCCGGTGCTCGCCGTCGGAGACGACGTAAAACCCCAGCTCGCCACGGGGCGACTCAACGACCTGAAACACCTCACCCGGCGGCACCTGGACACCCTCGGTGACCATCTTGAAGTGGTGGATGAGGGCCTCCATGGACTCCTCCATGATGTGCTTGATGTAGCGCTCCGAGTTCCCGATCCCATCGGGACCGACCTCGAGCTGCGCCGGCCACCGGACCTTCGGGTCCTCCACCATCACCGGCCCCGGCTCCCGCAGGCGCTCCAGGCACTGCTCGATGATGCGAAGCGACTGCTTCATCTCCTCTAGGCGAACCTCGAACCGTGCGTAGCAGTCCGCCCCGGTCCGTGTGATCACATCGAACTCGTAGGTCTCATACCCGCAGTACGGCTCGTCCCTGCGGACGTCCCTGCCCACCCCCGCCGCCCGGAGGGCCGGGCCGGTAACCCCGCGGGCCAGCGCGTCCTCCACCGACAGCACGCCCACGCCGCGGTTGCGCTCGATCCAGATGGGGTTCTGGGCCAACAGGTCCTCGTACTCCTTGATCCGGCCGGGCATCGTCGCCAGGAACTCGCGGACGTCTTCCTCGGCCCCCGGGGGGAGGTCCATCACGACGCCGCCGATCCGGATGTACGAGTGGTTCATCCGCAGGCCGGTGACCGCCTCGAAGATGTCGAGCAGCATCTCCCGCTCCCGGAAGCCGTACAGCATCACGGAGACCGCCCCAAGCTCCAGGCCCGACGTGGCCAGCCAGACCAGGTGCGAGGCGATCCGGTTCATCTCGCAGACCATGACCCGGATCACCTGGGCCCGGGGCGGGGCCTCCGTGCCGAGGAGGCGCTCCACGGCCAGGCAGTACGCGAGCTCGTTGAAGAAGGGCGAGAGGTAGTCGGCCCGGGTCACGAACGTCACGCCCTGCTGCCACGTCCGGTACTCGCAGTTCTTCTCGATGCCGGTGTGCAGGTAACCGACGATCGGCCTGCACGAGACGACGGTCTCGCCGTCGAGCTCGAGCAGGAGCCGGAGCACCCCGTGGGTCGAGGGGTGCTGGGGCCCCATGTTCACGATCATGGTCTCCTGCCGGGGGTGTTCGGAGGCCGAAGCGTCGGTGGGCTCGAACGATGACGAGGTGTCCGTGGCGCTCACGTCGTCCTCTTGTCGACCGGCGGGATGAACGCGCCCCGGTACCGCGTGTTCACACCGCCCAGGTCCTCGGTCTTTCGAAGCGGGTAGCCCTCCCAGTCGTCCGGCAGGAGGATCCGGGTGAGGCCGGGATGGCCGTCGAACACGATCCCGTAGAAGTCGTAGGTCTCGCGCTCGTGCCAGTCGGCTGTGGGGTGAAGCGGCGTGACCGAGGGGATCCGTGGGTCGCCCTCCTCCAGGCCGACCTTGAGCCGAAGCCGATATCCGTGGGTCATCGAGTACAGCTCGTACGCCACCCAGAACCGGGGCGACCGCCCCGGCCAGTCGGTGGCCGTCACGCTGGACAGGAAGTCCAGCCCCAGGGCCGGCTCGTCGCGCAGGCGGGTCAGCGCGTCGAGCAGGTCCGAGCGGTCCACGATCACGGTAACCTCATCCCTGGCCACGACCACGTCCGGATACGCGGCCCGCACCCGGTCGGCCAGCTCGTCGGCTCTCACTCGAACTGCCCTTCCGTCCGGACCTTCTCGTGCAGGCGGAGGATGCCGTACATCAGCATCTCGGGCTTCGGCGGGCAGCCCGGCACGTAGATGTCCACGGGCACGATCGTGTCGACCCCCTGCACCACCGCGTAGTTGGTGAACATGCCGCCGGCCGAGGCGCACACGCCCATCGAGATGACCCACTTGGGCTCGGGCATCTGGTCGTAGACGGTTCGGAGGACCGGGACCATCTTCTGCGACACGCGCCCGGCCACGATCATCAGGTCGGCCTGGCGGGGCGAGGCCCGGAACAGCTCCATACCCCATCGCGCCAGGTCGTAGTCGCCCGCACCCGTCGCCATCATCTCGATCGCGCAGCAGGCCAGGCCGAACGTCACCGGCCACATCGACTGCTTGCGGGCCCACTGCACCCCCCGGTCCAAGGTGGAGAGCAGGATGCCTCGCCGGACCTCCTCCTCGAGGGCGTTGTCCTCGCCCCGGCCGAGGTGCAGGCCCCGCAACCGCTCAACCGGCACGGACGGCCTCCTGCGCCCCGGGGGCCTCCGCCGGCTGCTCGCGGACCGGTCGCCTCGGCGGCTCCCTCCAGTCCAGGCCACCGCTCTTCCAGACGTAGACGTAGGCCACGAACACCAGGCCGATGAACACCGCCATCTCCACCAGCCCGAACAGGCCGAGCTGGCGGAAGCCCACGGCCCACGGGAACAGGAAGATGGTCTCGATGTCGAAGATGATGAACAGCATCGCGACCACGTAGAACTTCACGGGGAACCGCTCACCAGCCGGCAGCCGCTCCGGCTCGATCCCGCACTCGTAGGGGGCGAGCTTCGCCGGCGTCGGGCGATGCGGCCGCAGCATGGCCGATGCCGCCAGCGATCCCGCGGCGAACACGACGGCCAGGGCCGCGAGGACCACGATCGGCAGGTACTCGGAAAGCGTCCCGGTCACCTCCTCACGACGCCCGGGCCATCCGAACCATCGCGTCCATCAGCCGGTCCTGGGCACCGCCCTTCCTCCCGTCGGTGAGGTTGCCCATGAAGCGCAGCGCGAACCGCATCAGCCACTCCCGGGGAAGCCCGTGGTCGGTGAACGTCCGCATCACGGTGGGGTTCCCGATCAACCGCACCCAGTTCCGCGCGACGTGGAAGTACCGGCCGTAGCGTTCCCGCAGCACCGTCGGGTACAGATGCGCCAGCCCGGGGCGGCCACTGACAAGGGCGTCGTGGATCAGCTCGGCGGCGATCTCGCCCGATTCGACGGCGTACGCGATGCCCTCCCCGTTGAACGGGTTCACCGCGCCGGCCGCGTCCCCCACCACCAGCAGCCCAGGGACGGCCTGGGGCACCCGGTTGAACCCCATCGGGATGGGGCCGGAGAGCACCCGGCCCTCGGCCGTATCCTCGCTCACGTTCCGGTCGGCGGGCAGCATCCGGGCGAACGCGTCGAACACCCGAAGGGCCGAGACGTTCTTGAAGTTCTTGACCGTGTTCAGCAGGCCCGCCCCGAGATTGATGCGCCCATCGGACAGGGGGAACAGCCAGCCGTAGCCCGGCATCAGGGCGTCGCCGTCCCAAAGGTCGAACCAGACGTCGAGCCATGGCTCCGGACGGCTGTCGATGCGGTAGTAGCGACGGGCCGCGATCCCCAGGGGCCGGGACGGGTCCCGCTTCACGCCGGCCTGCCCGGCGAACCGGGAGGACGCCCCGTCGGCCGCGACCACGAACCGGGCCCGGACCGGGGTGGGCTCGCCGTCACCGTTCTCGACGCTTCGGATCTTCGCCCCCGCCACCCATCCGGCATCATCGAAGGCCGGCGAGACGGCTTCCGTCCGCTCCAGCAGGGCGGCGCCCGCCTTCTCGGCCCTGCGAGCCAGGAGCTCGTCGAAGTCCATCCGGGTGCGGACCAGGCCGTAGTCCGGGTAGTCGGCCAGGACCGGCCAGGGGAGCTCCAGCGTGACCTTGCGAGAATGGATCCGAAGGCCGTCCACGCGCTCGAACCCGGGGTCGTCCGGGTCGATGCCCATCCCGAGAATGGCGTTCACCCCTCGGGGCGTGAGCCCGTCCCCGCACACCTTCTCCCTGGGGAAGGCGGACCGCTCGATGAGCAGGACGTCGATCCCGGTCCGGGCCAGGTGATAGGCGGTGGCCGAACCTCCGGGGCCGGCCCCCACCACGAGCACGTCGACCTCGCGTGTCGTCTTCGCCGGGCTCGCCACCACGGTCCAGTCCCCCACCGCTTGTGAACTTCTTCACAAACCCTAACGGATTTCTTGTGAAGGCGTTCACGAGAGCCTAGACCCGGTCCCCGGACGGGGCAACGGGCCCGGATCACGCCCTGGCGTGGTCCCAGCTGATCAGGCGGTCCGGGACGACGCGGAGGAACGCCAGGCCCTCGACCTGTTCGGTGAACCGGCCGAACCCATCTCCACCGAGGAGCGAGCGGTACTTCTCGTGCCAGGCCGAGATGGCCCTTCGAAGCGACGGGTGGTCGGCGGGGAGCAGTTCGGCCCGGCCCTCCACCACCACCCCCGCCAGCTCCACCCAGCTCCTGCCGACGTCGATGGCGATCGAGACCCGGGGGTCGGCGGCGGCGTTGCTCCACGTCCGGCCGGGCCTTCGGGTCGAGACGTAGAGGGCGTCCTCCGCCCACACGAACCACAGCGGAACGACGTGGGGGGCGCCGTCGGGACCCACGGTCGCCACGCTCGCCGCAGGAAGGACGGAGAACATCTTGCGCGCGATCGCCAGGTCCATCAGCTTTCCGGCAGGGCCAGGACAAGCGCCAGGGATCTGAGCGCGACGGTCCCTTCCGGGACGAGGACGGGATCGTACAGCGCCGCGCAGGCCTCACCGATCAGCCGGTTCACCAGGGCGGCCGTGGCCCCGGGGACCTTCCCCTCGCCGTGGTCCAGCACGTCGTCACGGTGCTGGAAGGCCCGACCCAACGGCTCGGCGAAACTCGACAGCGCCGAGAGTATGTCCGGCGAGCCGCCGGCGAGGAGAGCGCCGATGTGGAGCGGCCCTTCCACCGTGTACGCCCCGGTCTTCAGCGATGCCACCCGGCGGGACGCAGCCTCATCCTCCGATCCGGCCCCGCCGACGTCGAGGAACTGCCCCGCCGCCACCTCGGTCTGCATTCGGATGTACCGGCCGTGGGCCGGCAGGAGCCGATCCGGCGGGAACCCCGATCCCACCAGCAGGTCGTCCGCGAGCACGGCCGCGAGGTCGCCGGCAAGGACGGCGATCGATCGGCCGTAGCGGGCCGCGTCCGCGCTCCCTCTGCGCGCACTCGCGAAGCGCGCGTCCGCGAAGCGTGCGTGCGCCGACGGCACACCCCGGCGGGTGTCGCTCTCGTCCATCACGTCGTCGTGAATGAGCGCGAACGTGTGGAACAGCTCCAGCGCGGCTGCCGCGCGCAGAATGGGCTCGCCGTCCGGGCCTCCCGCCGCCCGGTGGCCCCAGTAGCAGAAGGCCGGCCGGATGCGCTTCCCTCCGGCCGCCACGAGGCGGGGG
>JBOGVI010000018.1:0-6120 GCA_050692695.1 Actinomycetota bacterium | reverse complement strand
GGACACCCGGGCGGCCTGCTGCATGTTGTGCGTCACGATCACGATGCTGTAGCGGTCTTTCAGCTCGCCCATCAGGTCCTCGATGCGGGCCGTGGCGATGGGGTCGAGGGCGGAGCAGGGCTCGTCCATGAGGATCGTGTCAGGCTCGACCGCGATGGCCCGCGCGATGCACAGGCGCTGTTGCTGGCCGCCCGACAAGGCAAGGGCGTTTTGCTTCAGGTCTCTCTTTACTTCGTCCCACAGGGCCGCCGCGCGCAGGGCCCGCTCCACACGGTGGCCCAGCTCGTCGGTCATCTTGTTGACCCGAAGGCCGAAGGCGATGTTCTCGTGGATCGACTTCGGGAATGGGTTCGGCTTCTGGAACACCATCCCGATGTGCCGGCGGACCTCTACGGGGTCCACCGCCGGGTCGTACAGGTTCTGGCTGTGATACAGCGCCGTCCCCTCCACCTTCGCCCCCGGGATCAGGTCGTTCATTCGGTTCAGGCACCGGATCAGCGTGCTTTTGCCACACCCCGAGGGGCCGATGAGGGCCGTGATCCGGTTCCGAGGGATATCCATGGTCACGCCTCGCACGGCCGTCTTCCCGCTGTACGAAGCCTCAAGGTCCCGCAGTTGGAAGACGGGCTCGCCGAGTTCGTCCTCGCCCTTCCCCTCGCGACGAAGGGCCTCCATGTCCACGCGCACCCGCGTTTCCTCGCTCACCATTTCCTCTCATACCTGTTCCGGAGGAAGATCGCTACCGCGTTCATCGTGAGCAGAACCGCCAGCAGCAGGATGATGCCGGCCGCCGCCACCTGCTGGTATTCGCTCTGTGGGCGCGAAACCCAGTTGAAGATCTGGATCGGCATCGCCGTGAAGCGGTCGAGGGGCCCCGTAGGCGCGAAATTCATGTACGTCAGCGCGCCGAGTGTGATGAGGGGGGCGGTCTCGCCGATTGCTCGCGACAGACCCAGGATCATCCCCGTCATCGTGCCCGGAAGCGCCGCCGGCAACGTCTGACGCCAGACCGTCTGCCACTGGGTTGCCCCCACGGCGTAGGCCCCGTGGCGGATGTAGTCGGGCACGGCCCGAAGCGCCTCGCGCGACGCGACGATGACGACCGGCAGGATGAGCAGCGTAAGCGTCATGGCACCGGCCAGGATCGACCGGCCCATCTCCATGGCTCTCACGAAGACCGCCAGGCCGAGGAGCCCGTAGATGATCGACGGCACCGCAGCCAGGTTTGCGATGTTCACCTCAAGGAAGGCGGTGAACCGGTTCCTCGGAGCGAACTCCTCCAGGTACACGGCGGCGCCGATGCCGAGCGGGAACGAGATAGCCGCCGTCAGCCCCATGAGCCACAGGCTGCCGAGGAGCGCCGGGTAGATCCCGGCACGCGAGGCGATCCGCGAATCGAGGTTGGTCAGGAATTCCCGGTTGAGATGCCCCATTCCCTTCTGGAGCACATCGACCAGCAGCGTGGTGAGCACCACGAACCCGACGAGCATGCACAGCAGCAGGAGCAGGGTGAAGACCATCGCCCGCAGCGAGCGCTCGGCCCGCTTCCCGGTCGCGATGCTGCTCGCGGCTTTGCCAGCGACCGCGACCGCGTTCATTCGTACCGCTCCCGGAACCGCCGCACGAACCGATACGAGGCGACGTTCAGACCCAAGGTCATGAGGAACAGCGTGGTCCCCAGGGCGAAGATCGTCTTGTACTCGATGCTGCCGTAGGGCGCATCCCCCAGCGAGATCTGGACGATGTAAGCGGTCATCGTCTCCATGGGCGCCCGAGGATCCGCAGTCAGGTTCGGGATCTGGCCGGCCGCGATAGCTACGATCATCGTCTCGCCGATCGCGCGCGACAAGCCCAGGATGAACCCTGCGGCGATCCCCGACAGGGCGGCCGGGATCACGACCCTCGTGGCGACCGTGCGCCTCGTAGCCCCCATCCCATAGGCGGCCTCGCGGAGGTTGAACGGCACCGCCCGCATGGCGTCCTCGGAGAGCGAGGCCACCAGCGGGACGATCATGATGCCGATCACCACGCCGGCAGACAGGGCATTGAAGACGTTCGTGCCGGGCACGATGCGTTCCAGAACCGTGGGCGTCACGAACGTGAGGGCGAAGTACCCGAAGACGACGGTGGGGATGCCGGCCAGGACCTCGAGGGCCGGCTTGAGGACCTTGCGCACGCGCGGGCTCGCGTACTCGGAGAGGTAGATCGCCGAGCCGAGGCCGATGGGGAAGGCCACGACGATCCCGATGAAAGCGATCAGGACGGTCGCCGACACGAGGGGCAACACACCGAACGAGGGCGGGGTGAAGGTCGGCCCCCACTGGGTCCCGGTGAGGTACGTCGTCACCGGCACCACCTGGAAGAAGGAGACCGTCTCGAAGGCCAGCGACCCGATGATGCCAAGGGTGGTAGCGACCGAGAGGACGCCGCACAGCAACAACGCGACCTTGATGAGCTGCTCCCCCCGCCGGCGTCGCCGGCGGGTCAGGGAAACCGGGATCGCCCGTTCTGCCAACCCTGCGCTCCTCGGCCGAGGCCCCACCGGCCCGCCAGGGGCCGGCGGGCCCGTACCACGGCCGTACCCTACTCCACCCTAGGCCGATGCCTTGAAGTCCGCCCAGGTCTGCTCAGTAGACGCCCAGTCCGCGGAGCCCACGTTCACGTACCCGACCTCAGGGATCAGTGACCGCCCGACCTCCATGTAGAAGTCGATGAAGGCGACGACCTCCGGTTTGCCCAGCGACTGCTTCTTCACGTACACGAACAGCGGCCGCGAGAGCGGCGTGTATTCGCCGGAGTTGATCGTCTCGTCCGAAGGGGGGATACAGCCGTCCCCGCCGTCGACGGCGACCAGTTTCAACTTGTCGCTGTTCTGGACGTAGTAGGCGAACCCGAAGTACCCCAGCGCGTTCGGGTCGCCGGCGATCCCCTGAACCAGGACGTTGTCGTCCTCGCTGGCCGTGTAGTCGGAGCGGCTCGCGCCCTCCTCGCCGACGATGGCGTCGGTGAAGTAGTCGAAGGTCCCCGAGTCGGTGCCGGCGCCGTACAGCGTGAGGTCCTGATCAGGGAAGTTCGCGCCGGGGATCCCACTCCAGTTGTCGATCTTGCTCCCCGGCTCCCAGATCGCTTTCAGCTGCTCGACCGTGAGGCACTCCGCGAAGGTGTTGGCCGGGTTCACCATGACGGACAAGCCGTCTTGGGCGACGGGCAGCTCAACGTACTCGACGCCGTTCTGCGCGCAGAGGTCGATCTCTTCCTGCTCGATGGCTCGTGAGGCGTCCTGAATGTCGGTCTCGCCGGCGCAGAACTTCTCGAACCCACCCCCGGTGCCCGAAACGCCCACCGACACCTTGACGTCCGGGTTCTCGACAGTGAACTCCTCTGCCACCGCCTGCGTGATCGGGAACACGGTGCTGGAACCGTCACCCAGCACGGTTCCCGACAGCTGGGTACCGCCGCCTCCGCCACCGCCCTGGTCGTCGTTCCCGCAGGCCGCCCCCACCAGCGCCAGCGCGCCGAAAGCGGCCACGATGGCCCACCTCTTCCTCTCACCCATGCGTCCTCCTCGCCCTCTCATCCGAACGGGATGCTATGGAGGCGCGGTGGCCGGACCCCGGCTCGAACGTGAACGGACCGTGAACGAGCCGGGAAGGGTGAATGGACGGGAATCGGGCATGAAACGGAGACCCGCGCTTCTACACTGGCGTCGATGGAGGGGGTCCCGCTCGTCGTCGCGCTCGTGATCGCCCTGGCCGGCCTGGCCGTCGCCGCGTACGAGCGCCGGGCCTCGCTCAAGGCTCGCCGTACTTCGAGCGCCCTCGACCGTTCGGCTCAGGACCTCCGGGAGCAGGTCCGGGGCGTCGACGAGGTGCGCCGCTCCATGGACGCGGTGTTGACGTCGATGGAAGAGGGCATCGTGCTGGTGGGCTCGGACGGGAGGGTTCGCCTGGCCAACGCCGCCACCCGCCGGCACCTCGGAACCGCACCGGCCGTCCTGGCCGGGGTGCTGCCCCTGGCCCTCCAGGACGCCGTCCGCCGAACGGCCGCCGAGCGCCGAGGCCAGGCCGTGGAGGTCGAGACGGGCGCGCCGAGCCGCTGGCTCCGTGGGGCCACCATCCCGGTTGGCGAGGACGGCTCCGTACTCCTCGTGGTCCGCGACGTGACCGAGTCCAAGCGCATGGAGCACATCCGGAGGGACTTCGTGGCCAACGCCTCGCACGAGCTCAAGACCCCGGCGGCGTCGATCCGGGCCACGGCCGAGACGATCCGAACGGCCGCCGCCGACGATCCGTCGGTGATCCCCCGGTTCGCCGAGCAGCTCGACCGGGAGGCGGTTCGGCTGTCGCGGATCGTGTCCGACCTCCTCGACCTGTCCCGCCTGGAGACGGGGAGCGACCTCGACGAACGGGTCTCGCTCGACGCGCTGCTTCGCGAGGAAGGCGAGCGCGTCGAGGAGGAGGCGGCCGAGGCCGGGGTCAAGCTGTCGATCCGGACCGGGCCCGCCCCGAGGGTTCGGGGGTCGGCCCGCGACCTCTCGCTCCTGATCCGCAACCTGGTGGACAACGCCATCCGTTACACGAAGCCCGGAGGGCGGGTGCACGTCAGCCTCGACGCCGGGGACGGCGAGGTGGTCCTCACGGTGTCGGACACCGGGGTGGGCATCCCCACGCGCGAACTCCCCCGGATCTTCGAGCGCTTCTACCGAGTGGACCGGGCTCGGTCCCGCGAGACGGGCGGCACCGGCCTCGGCCTTTCCATCGTGAAGCACGTGGTGGAGAACCACGGTGGGTCGGTCGGCGTGACCAGCGAGCTCGGCCGGGGCACGACGTTCCTGGTCCGCCTGCCGGCGGAACCGAGAACCTAGGTGTCATCCGGCTCCCGGTGCTCCGCCGTCGACACCCGCATGCCCATCCCGTACACGAGCACCCCCCCGAACCACTGCGCCACGACGAGGACGGCCACGCCCACGGCCTCGAGGACGATCCAGAGGGGATCGGCCTCGGCCCGGTGACGGTCCGGCCACCGCACGGCGAAGTCCGCCAGGAAGATGGCGAACGTCGTGAGCTGGAGCAGCATGTGCCTGGTGGCCCACCTTCGCTTCTTCGAGCCGGGCACCATCCCCCACCAATCCACGAGGCCGGTGGTGACGGCGAACACGGTGCCGGCGAACGCGCCGATCAGCAGCCACGTGGCGGCGAGCGGCGCGGCGGGGAACCGTCCCAGGCGAGAGAGCACGTCGAGGCCGAGGGCACCGACGTAGAAGGCCACCGGGAAGTGCACGAACATCGGATGGCTGGGATGGCCCAGGGGTTTGCCCTGCACCACGTCCTTCAGCGTCCATCGGGCCATCGGGCTCCTCCCTTCCATCGGGCGTGCGCGAACGTCGCCCGATCCTCGCCCTCGACCCCCGTCCGGGCGGGGGCACCCGTGGCGCTATCCTGCCTCGATGGCCGTCCTCCTGCTCATCCGGCACGGTGCGACCCTGTCCAGCGACAGCGGCGTGATCGCCGGGTGGACGCCCGGCGTCCACCTCACCGACCGGGGAAGGGAGCAGGCGCAGCGCGTGGCCGAGCGGCTGGCCGGCCTGCCCATCGACTTCGTGTACTCAAGTCCGCTCGAGCGGTGCCGCGAGACCGTGGCCCTCCTGGCCGCCCCCCGAGGCCTCCGGGTGCGGGTTCGCTCGGAGCTCGGGGAGGTTCGATACGGATCGTGGACCGGGCGAAGGGTACGGCAGCTCGCCCGAACCAGCCTGTGGAAGGCCGTGCACGTCGTCCCGTCCAGGGCACGATTCCCGGGCGGCGAGAGCCTTCGGGAGGTCCAGGATCGCGCGGTGCGCGAGCTGGAACGGATCGCCGCCGCCCATCCGAGGGCCGTGGTGGCCGTGTGCTCCCACGCGGATCCCATCCGCTTGGCCCTGGCTCACTTCGCCGGCATCCACCCCGACCTGTTCCAGCGCCTCGCCGTCGACACGGCGTCGGTGTCGGTCGTGGCGTTGAGCGACGGCGTGCCGCATGTCCTCAAGGTGAACGATACCGGCGACCTCTCCAGCCTCGTGCCGAAGAAGCCATCCCGTGTGGCGTCCCGCCGGAAGGTGCGAGGATAGATCGATGGAGCTCCATC
>JBOGVI010000017.1:0-1518 GCA_050692695.1 Actinomycetota bacterium | reverse complement strand
GGACTGGGCCAGTACGGTGGCCGTGGTGGTGCCGTCGCCGGCCACATCGTCGGTCTTCTTCGCGACCTCTTTCACGAGCTCGGCCCCGACCTTCTCGATCGGGTCTTCGAGCTCGATCTCCTTGGCGATCGATACGCCGTCGTTCGTGATCGTGGGGGCTCCCCACTTCTTCTCCAGGACGACGTTGCGGCCCTTGGGCCCGAGCGTGATCCTCACGGCGTTCGCCAGCTGGTCCATGCCGCGCTCCAGCGCCCGCCGCGCGTCCTCGTCGAAGACGATGAGCTTCGGTGCCATGCCTCTTCCTCCTTCACCTCTCCCGGCCCCGCCGTTCGTGCCCTGGGGCCTCTCAGCCTTGGCCTCCGACTGCTAGCACTCTCGGCTGCCGAGTGCTAAGGCATTGTAGCCGGAATGCCGGGGGGTGTGGCAAGTGGGGCATCGGAACGTACCGATCGGGGTCGCCCCAGATCGTCCGGAGCATGGCCGGCCAGAGCTGCGTCAGGACCAGGCAACTCCCCCGCCGGGAGGAACGGAGTTGCCCTGCTCGTCGAAGCATCGGCGTTGACCCCGGGGAAGAGCAACGTGGCCGACCTGGGCTTAGGCGGCGTGATACTCGGCAGCGGCGTGATCGGGATCATGCCCGGTCTCGGTCTGCCACCACGTGTCCACGATGGGGCACCGCCCGCCGCCCATGTACTTCCAGTACCACATCCAGGCCTCGGGGGTGATGGGCTCACCCACCGTCCCGAGCAGCCGGAGCGACGTCAAGTCGTGCTTCTCCGGGTATTCCGGCCCCCACCGCGAGAACGCCCGGATGGCGGTGGGCGCCGTGTACAAGATGGTGGCCTTGTATCGCCCCGAACACCACGGGGTGGGGCGCCCCGATCCTGGCGCACGCCAGCATTGCCACAGATCGCCCCGAGAGATGGCCATCCGGTCGCCCCGCTTCACACCGAGCCCGTTCAGGGCATTGGCGAACCGGCACACGTCCTCGAGCAGCTGCCCGTACGTGACGGTCCGTTGCTCGCCTGGCTCCCCCTCCCAGTGATAGGCGGGGACCTTGTCCCCGCCGCCCGCTCCACGTGGCGGTCCAGGCAGTTATACGAGGCGTTCAGCGTGGCTCCCGTGAACCACCTGACCCACGGAGGGGACCACTCCATGACCGTGTCCAACTTCTCGAACGAGGTCAGGCGGTCGGCCTATGCGGCCCAGAACCCCTCGACGTCGGCCTCGGCCCGTTCGTAGATCCCCCGGTCCTTCACGAGCGCCTCGGCAACGAAGCCGGCCGCCGGCTCGAACACCCGTTCCTCCGACAGGAGCGCGGCAACCTGATGGAGGTCTGCCATGTCGTTCGTGCCTCGTCGTGCGTGCTCGGCACCCGGAATCGTATGCGGGAATGGCCGGGTGGGGCGACCCGAAATCCGTAGGGCAGGTACTTGCATCCGTGCCTGGGAGGGAGGACCATCGTGCCTACGAGGCCGCCCATGGAGGCGGCCTCGACGGCTACCTGAGAGCCATGGG
>JBOGVI010000016.1:0-2429 GCA_050692695.1 Actinomycetota bacterium | reverse complement strand
GAGCGGGCCGGTCCCTGCGCCTTCGGGAGGCCCCGCCACACGGCGGCGGGGCCTCGGCGCAACCCCCGAGGAGCGCCTGGCCTACCGGATGCTCTTCCCCGTCCTCGCCGTCGTCTTCCTCATCGTCCTCACGCCGTTCCTGGTTGCCCTGGTCTCCTCGCTCCGAGCCGACGGCGACGGGGCCTTCGTCGGCGCGGAGAACTACTCCCGTGCCGTGGCGAACCCGCGTCTGTACGAGGCGCTGCGCGCCACCGGGCTGTACGCGCTCATCGTCCTGCCGGCCGAGATCCTGCTCGGGACCGGGCTGGCCATGGTGGTGAACCGGTCGGTGCGGTCGCCGGGTGTTCGCGCCCTGATCTTCGTGTTCGCGATCATCCCCATCGTCATCCCACCGGTCGGGGTGGGCGTCATTGCCCGCCTCATCTACGCTCCCGACTACGGCGCGCTCAACCATCTGCTCCAGCTGGCCGGCCTGATCCAGCAGGAGATCCCGTGGCTGTCCCGGTCCACCACGGCCATGCTGTCGGTCGCCTCCGTCGACATCTGGCAGTGGACTCCGTTCGTGTACCTCGTCATGTTCGCCGGCCTCCAGACCGTTCCTCGAGAGTCCCTGGAGGCGGCGCAGGTCGATGGGGCCAACTGGTGGCAACAGTTCCGCCAGATCGAGCTCTACTATCTCCGGCCGCTGCTGCTGCTCGTCCTGTTCCTCCGATTGGCGGACACGCTCCGCGTGTTCGACCACATCTTCGTGCTGACCGGCGGCGGACCGGGGACCTCGACGCAGCTGCTGAGCCTGTACCTGTACCGGGTCGGCTTCAAGTTCTTCAATTCGGGCGAGGCGGCGGCCCTGGCCATCCTGGTCCTGGTCGGCATGAGCCTCCTGTACACCGGCGTCGCTCGGCTGCTGCCGGTGGAGCGGGACTGACCAATGAGCCGATCCGGCCGAGTGCTCAAGCCGGTCGCCTGGTTTTCATTCACCGTGTTCGGCCTGGTCTACCTGTTTCCCCTGTACTGGCTGCTCAACACGAGCTTCAAGGGTCGGGCCGAGCTGTTCGCCTCGACCCCCACCCTGCTGGCCCAGAACCCCACGCTCGACCCGTACCGCAGCGTGCTGTTCGACCGGGGGTTCCTCGGGCTGCTGCGCAACAGCCTGCTGGTGTGCTCCCTGACCGTCCTCCTCACCCTCGCCATCAGCCTGGCCATCACGTATCCCCTCACCCGCCTCCCGATGTCGCGGCGGGTGCGCGTCGGCGTGCTGAACTGGGCCCTCTCCCTCCGGTTCCTCCCGCCGATCGCGGTGGTCGTGCCGTACTTCGTGATCGTCCGCACCGTCGGCCTGTACAACGATCCGCTGGCGCTGGTGTTTGTCTACACGCTGAGCAACCTGCCGTTCGGCATCTGGATGCTGAAAGGGTTCCTGACCGAGGTTCCACAGGAGATCGAGGAGGCGGCGTACGTCGACGGTGCCACCAGGGCGGTCGCGTTTCGGCGCGTCCTGCTGCCCCTGCTCGCCCCGGGGCTGCTCGCGTCGGCGGTGATCATCTTCGCCTTCTCCTGGAGCGAGTTCCTGTTCGCGCTCATCCTCACCGCAACCCGTGACGCCCAAACGTTCCCGGTGGGGGTCCAGGGCCTGGTGACCCAGTTCGAGATTATCTGGAACGAGATGGCGGCGGCAGGCGTGATCGCCATCGCCATCCCGCTGGTGCTGATGCTGCTGGCTCGGCGCTACGTGCTCGCCGGGCTGACCTTCGGCGTCATCCGCGAGAAGTGAGGTGCGCGCAGACCCATGATGGGGCGCTACCTGAACGGCGCGACGATCATGACTACACCGACTCCGCTCCAGTTGGGAGTGGCTCGGGACGCCGGGTTCGCCGGGATCGAGGCCCGCGCGGAGCGTCTGCTCGCCGATCCGGCCGAGGTGGCCGCCACCTCGCGCGCGGTGCGCCCCGGTGAGGTGTGGAGTCTGAACGGGCTGCGGATCGGTCTGGAGGCGGATGGTGGCCTGGAGCGAGAAACGCTGGACTTCGACCTCACCCCGCGCCTCGAGGTGTGCCGTGCCGTCGGCGCCCCGTACCTGTTGGTCGTCCCCCCGCGCGTCGCCGGTCTCGGTGAGTCCCGGGCCCTTCCCGGGGTCCGGGAAGGGCTGGCGGTGGCCCGGGACCGCGCGGCCGCCTCCCGGGTGAGGGTGGCCTTCGAGTTCCTGGGGTTCTTCGACTGTCCCATCGGCACGCCTCAAGCGGCGGCAATGGTGGTCGAGGACCTCGACGGCGTAGACCTGGTCCTCGACTCGTGCCACTGGCACGCGAGCAGCGCCGGATCGCTCGACGCCCTCCCGGTCGAGCGGCTGGCCATGGTCCACCTGAACGACGCCCCGGGGAAGCCGCCGCGCCAGATCGAGGATGCCGACCGGGTCCTCCCCGGCGAGGGGG
>JBOGVI010000015.1:0-5366 GCA_050692695.1 Actinomycetota bacterium | reverse complement strand
CGTGGAGACGGGGCGGAGCCTCCGCTCGTTCCCCGGCCACGAGGGCGACATCACCGACGTGGCGTTCAGCCCGGGCGGCTCGATGCTCGCGACCACCGGGGTCGACGGCTTCCTCAAGGTCTGGGATGCCTCCGACGGCGCCCTCCTCACAGAGGTGTTCGGCGTCGGCGTTGCGCAGGGCCCGTCGTTCAGCGAGGACGGCACGCTGGCCGCCGCCGCCTGGCCGGAGGAGGGCGCGGTGCAGGTCGTGAACACCCCTACGGACCGCGTCGTTCGAACCTTCGGGGATCTGGACGGCGCGAACGGAACGTCCTTCGGTCCCGGCGGCGCTCGGATCGCCGTCTCGACCGTGCGGCTCGGAGAGAACGACGTGTTCAGCCAGGTCTACCTGGTCGACGTGGCGAGCTCGGAGCGCTTCAGGGTCGAAGGGCTCGTCGACAGCGGCCGTCAGATCGCCGAAGTCGCGTGGAGCCCCGATGGCGATCTCGTGGCCGCGGGGGCCGACACGACCCTCATGATCTGGGAGGCGGCGACGGGTGAGCTCCGGCACGGCCTCTCCGGCCACACCGGCTTCATCACGAGCGTCGATTGGCGGCCGGGTCCGTCAAGCCGAGTGCTGGTCACCGGCGCGGAAGACGGGACGGCGCGGGTCTGGAGGCTCGAGGAGGGAGGGGCGACGAGGACGATGTCGCTTCTCTCCTCAGAGATGACGAAGGTCACCGGGGTGGCGTTCTCGCCCGATGGCACACGGGTAATGACCGGGAACGAACTGACGAGCCCCTGGATCAAGATCTGGGACGTGAGCCCGGCCGGCAGCGCCGAGTGGGCGAACCTCCCCGCCGACGTCTACGGCGAGGCCCTCTTCATCTCGGCTCGGCGCATGCTGGCGAGCGGAGGTCCCCGAGGGGCATACAGCGGCTCGGTCACCCTCTGGGAGGACGTCGAGGCGGCCTCGGAGCCACGCCGGGTCCGAACGTTCGACCTGCCGGGGTACCGGTCGTGCTGCGCCTGGAACCTGGACGTCAGCGCCGACGGAGCTACGGCGGTGATGGCCTTCTATGATGTCGGGGCGAGCGTGCGGGATGTCGCCACCGGGGACGAGTTGTTCCTCGCCCCGGCGCCACCGGACATCATCACCCCCTTCGATCTGAGCCCGGACGGTCGGTACCTCGCCGTCGGGATGGGCAGATACCGAGCACACCCGATCTTCTGGGCCGGGGACGAGGTGGGCACCTACAGGGCGGTCCGGATCCTCGATCGATCCGGCCATGAGGTCGGAACCCCCCTGCGGGAAGACGTCGGGTTCCGGATCGACGGGTTCCAGTTCGCTCCAGACAGCCGGTTCATCGCGATCGCTTCCCATCGCGGCGCGGATCAGCGCGTACGGCTCTGGGATCGGGAGCGGGGCGTCGTCGTCACCGAGATCGCCGGCGCCAGGTTCGAGCCCGGGCCTTACGGGGCCCCGGCGTTCGATCCGAGTGGACGGCTGATCGCCTCGGCCGCGGCCAGACAGGTGAGGATCTGGGACGTCGAGAGCGGCGCACTGGTTGCGACCTTGCTCGGCCAGCCCGCCGAGATTCTCGCCCTCGCGTTCAGTCCCGACGGCGCCTCCGTCGCCACCGCCGCAAGCGACGGGACGGTGCGGGTGTTCGATGTGGGCTCGGAGACCCAACGTCTGGTGCTGCGTGGCTCCGACTATGACGCCAGCAGCCTCGCGCTCAGCGAGGAGGGTACGGTCTTTGCCCGCAGCCCCGCGTTCAACCCGGACGGCTCGCTGCTCGCCTCGGTCCATGGGACCACCGTCCGTGTGTGGGCGCTCGACATCGACGTCCTGCTCGAGATCGCTCGGCAGAACGTCACGCGGTCGCTCACCGACGAGGAGTGCCGCCAGTACCTGCACGTGAGCGCTTGCCCCAACGGCTGAGGTAGGAGGGATCTCGTGGTGGGCGCTAGAGGATTTGAACCTCTGACCTCTTCCGTGTCAAGGAGAGACGGGTCTGTTCGAAGCGCTGGCCACAGGCGTGCTTGGCCAAAAACGCTGGTCAGCCCTTGTCTACCCCTTCTGGTCTCTGGACGGGAAGGCATTCCCGCAGTTCCGTCAACTTTTCGTCAAAGCGAACCCCGCCGCGACGCAAAGTCATGGAGTCACGTTTCGGTTCGGGAAGGAGACCACGGCGAGCGACGGTCCCCCCCTCGCCCGCGACGACGCTAGGTCGGTGGGGGGTTCAAGTCCGAGGGGTGACACGAACCACGTTGATCCCGCTTCTCTGGGTACCTCGCGACGGCGACTTCGAGGGCGGGCCGATGGCCCAACAGGTTGTACTGGTCGATGCCATGATGGACTCGTGGCCTCCTGGGGCGAGTTCGCCGCCGCCGAACCGCAGTTCGCGGAACGCGTGCTCGAGCGCTTCACCGTGCGCAAGCACAGCACGCTCGCGACGCTGCGGCGCGACGGCTCACCGAGGATCAGCGGCACCGAGGTCAGATTCGACGGCGGGGAGCTGTCGCTCGGCATGATGCCGGGATCGTTGAAGGAGCGCGACCTGCAGCGGGACGCTAGGGTGGCTCTGCACTCCCCCACGGACGACACGTCCGAGGAGGATCCGAGCTCGTGGGGAGAGGCCAAGATCGCGGGGCACGCGGTCGATGTCACCGACCCGAAGCGCCTCGATGATGGCCACCGGTTCCGCGTCGATATCACCGAGGTGGTGCTGACGCGCGTCGGCGAGCCGGCCGATCACCTCGTGATCGAGTCGTGGCATCCGGACCGCGGGCTTGAACGGCGACGGCGCCGCTAGCGGCCCGCCGTTGCCTCCCGCTTTCAGCCTCCGGGCGAGTTCCCGACATCGCCAGGGCCGGCCGGTTGCGGACGCGTCGGTGGATCGTGCTCGGCATCGTGATATTCGGGCTCCTGCTTGCTGCGGGGGGCCATCGCTTTTCGCGAGTGACTGTATCGGTTCCTCCTTCCGACGAGGATCAGGTTCAAGCACGTACGAGCTTCCCGGCCCCGGCTCGCGATGAGTCTCGGGACCGAACGCCGTCTGCAAGGGAGGTGGCGACGTCCTTTCGAGAGGCACCCTCTGAGGTGCGCGAGCCAAGGGAGGTATGAGGCACATGCGACGGATCGTGATGTTCAACCGGGTGACGGCGGACGGGTTCTTCGCCGGCCCCGACGGGAACCTGGACTGGGTCGTTCCGGACGAGGAAGTCGACAGAGCGGCCGCCGAGGCCATCCCGGGGTCCGACACGTTCCTGTTCGGGCGTCGGACGTACGAGCTCTTCGAGGCGTTCTGGCCGCACGCCCTCGACGACTCCCCCACCTCGCCGGACCCTCACGCTCCCGGCCGGCTGTCCCCGGAGATGCGTGCCATGGCGGTCGCGCTGAACGAGATGACAAAGATCGTCTTCTCCAGAACCCTGAAGGACGTGGCGTGGAGCTACTCCCGGCTCGTCCGCGACCTCGACCCTCGCGAGATCGAGGCCCTGAAGGGCCAGCCCGGCAAAGACATCGTCGTCCTGGGGAGCGGCTCCATCGTGTCGCAGCTCACGGAGCACGGCCTGATCGACGAGTATCAGTTCGGCGTCAGCCCGATCCTCCTCGGGAGCGGCCGGCCGCTGCTGAGCGACGTGTCGAAGAGCTCGAGGCTGGACCTCCTGGAGGCCAAGACGTATCCGTCGGGCAACGTCATGCTTCGCTACGCGCGCTCGAACTAACCGCCTCGAAAGGGGGTCGCCGCGACCCACGAGGTCAGGGAAGATAGCCGCATGCGTCTGCCGGTCATGCCCCCCATTGCCCCGATGCTCGCGAAGCTCGTCGAGAACATCCCGACCGGCGCCTTCAGCTTCGAGCCCAAGTGGGACGGATTCCGCTCGATCGTGTTCCGCGACGGGGACGAGGTCGAGATCGGCAGTCGGAACGAGCGCCCGATGACCCGCTACTTCCCGGAGGTCGTCGACGCGATCAAGGCGAACCTGCCCGAACGGTGCGTCGTGGACGGCGAGATCGTCGTCCCCGATCCCTCGGGTCGGCGTCTGGAGTTCGAGACGCTGCAGCAGCGGATCCACCCGGCCACCAGCCGGGTCAGGCTGCTCGCCGAACGGACCCCCGCCCGTTTCGTGGCGTTCGATCTGCTCGCCCTCGGCGATCGCGACTACATGCAGGAACCTTTCGGCGAGCGGCGCCGCGCGCTCGAGGAAGCGCTCGCCGGCGCGAGTTCGCCGATCCACCTCACGCCCGCCACCACGGACCGCGAGGTCGCCGAGCGATGGTTCAACCGGTTCGAGGGCGCGGGACTCGACGGCGTGATCGCCAAGCCGCTCGACGGGACGTACCAGCCGGACAAGCGGGTCATGTTCAAGGTCAAGCACGTCCGGACCGCGGATTGTGTGGTCGCCGGCTACCGGGTGCACAAGACCGACCAACAAGCGATCGGTTCGCTGCTGCTGGGCCTCTACGACGAGCACGGTGACCTCGCCAACGTGGGCGTCGTCGGCGCGTTCCCGATGGAACGGCGCCGGGCGCTGTTCAAGGAGCTTCAGCCGCTCGTCACCACGTTCGACGACCACCCGTGGGCGTGGGCCGAAGAGGAGGCCGGGACGCGCACACCCCGCCACTCCGAGTACAGCCGCTGGAGCGTCGGGAAGGATCTGTCCTTCGTGCCGCTGCGACCCGAACGCGTCGTCGAGGTCCGCTACGACCACATGGAGGGGCCCCGCTTCCGGCACACCACCCAGTTCGTCCGCTGGCGCCCGGACCGCGACCCCCGCTCCTGCGCGTACGAGCAGCTCGAGGAGCCGGTCCGCTTCGACCTCGCCGAGATCTTGATGGTGTGAGAGCTCAGCGGTCCGCGTAACGCTGCGCGCGCGGTTGCCACGAGCCGGGATTTCTCGCCCACCGTCGTCACCGTGCCGCCAGCTCGATGACCGACAGTTCGCCCGCGGGGTGTACGGTGGTCACTCGCAGCCCCTCACGTCCGGCGAGCGCGCCGATCTCTGTCACGCCGCGTTCGCGGCCGCCGAAGTAGGCCAGCACGCGCACGTCCATCCCGGTGCGCAAGGTCTCACCGTCAGGGCCGATCTTCTCCACGACGAACACCTTCCCCTTGCGACCCGCCGCCTCGGCGCAGCGTCGCAATATCGCGGATGCCGCGTCGTCGTCCCAATCGTGGAGGATGGCCGAGAGCAGGTAGCCGTCGGCGCCTGACGGGAGCGGCTCGAAGAAGCTGCCGGCCACCACACAGCCTCGGGCGGCGAACCCCGCCGCGGCCAGCGCCGTCCGCGCAGCCTCCGCCGTATCGGGCAGGTCGAGAACCGTTCCCCGCAACGCTGGATACTCGCTCAGCAATGCGATCAAGAGCGATCCGTTC
>JBOGVI010000014.1:0-2452 GCA_050692695.1 Actinomycetota bacterium | reverse complement strand
TTGATCGAGTTCTCCCATCGTCTCCTGGCCTTCGCCGTCATCGTCCTGGTCGGCGCGACCGCGGTGGGGGCGTGGCGCCGTTACCGGAGCGACCGGACCGTGCTGTGGTCCGCGCTTGCCGCCGTGCCTTTGGTGCTTGGCCAGGCCGTCGTGGGCGCCATCGTCGTGAAGACGGAGCTCGACCCGTGGTGGGTCACGACGCACTTCGGGGTGGCCCTCGCGCTCGTGGCCGACGTCGTGTTCCTGGCCGCGGTCGCGACGATGCCGAAGGCTCGCACGGACAGGTCCTGGTTCGGCTTCGGGCGGCTCGCGCTCGTCACAACCGCGGTCACCGGCGCGCTGCTGCTGGTGGGGACGTACGTGCGCGCCTCGGGCTCGCAGCTCATGTTCACCGACTGGCCGCTGATGGACGGTCGCCTGGTCCCCGCGCTCGGGGGCGTGGCGACGGCCATGTTCCTCCATCGGGTGCTGGCGGCCGCCGCCTTCCTGCTGGCGATGTGGCTGGCCGTCCGGGCCCGGACCTTGCCCGGCCGTCCGCCGGACCTGGTGGCCCTGTCCACCGGGGCGGCGGTCCTGTTCGCTGCCCAGGTCATGGTGGGCGCGGCCAACGTGTGGACCAGGCTCCGGCCGTGGGCCGTCGTGCTTCACGTCGCCCTGTCCGTCCTGATCTGGGCAACGCTCGTCGCCCTGGCCGCCGTGTCCCGCCGCCGCCGCGCTTGGATCCGTGAACCGGCCACCGAGCGCCGGGATGCCGAGCACGAATCGGCCGGAGGCCGTTCGCTCCGCGAGACCACCGTAGCGTACTTCCGCCTGACGAAGCCCCGGATCATCGTGTTGCTGCTCATCACCACGATCCCGGCGATGATGCTCGCGCAGCGGGGGATGCCCTCGCCCTGGCTGGTGCTGGCGACCCTCCTCGGCGGCTCGGTCGCGGCGGGCTCGGCCAACGCGATCAACTGCTACCTAGACCGGGACATCGACGAGGTGATGCGCCGGACCCGGCGCCGGCCGCTGCCTGCCCACCAGGTCTCGCCGGAGGGCGCGCTCCGGTTCGGCTACGCGCTCGGCGCGACCTCGTTCTTCTTCCTATCGATCACGGTGAACGTGCTGGCGGCATCGCTCGCCCTTTCGGCCATCGCGTTCTACGTGTTCGTCTACACGCTGTGGCTGAAGCGCACCACCTCGCAGAACATCGTGATCGGGGGGGCCGCCGGGGCCGTCCCGGCGCTCGTGGGGTGGGCCGCGGTGACCGGAACCGTGGGGCTCCCCGCGTGGGTGCTCTTCGCCATCGTGTTCGTGTGGACCCCTCCCCACTTCTGGGCCCTGGCCATGCAGTACCGGGGCGACTACGCGGCGGCCGGGGTCCCCATGCTGCCAGTGGTGCGGGGCGAGGAGGAGACCCGTCGGCAGATCCTGCTGTACACGCTGGTCCTGTTGGGGACGACCCTGCTGCTGTATCCGGTGGCGGGCATGGGGCCCGTGTACCTGGCCACGGCCGTGGCGCTGGGCGGGGTGTTCGTGTACCGGGCCCTTCGACTGTGGCGCCAGCGCACGCCCGCTCTGGCGATGAGCGTATTCAGGTTCTCCATCGTGTACCTGGCACTGCTGTTCGCCGCGGTCGGGGCAGACGCCGTGCTGCCCCCGCGCTAGCGGTCGGACTCCTCGCCAAGGAGCTCCTCGATCATCGAGCGGAGCTCGGCCTCTTCCACCGCGCCGAACGCCCAGTAGCGCATGCGCCTCGTCCGGTCCGTCACGTAGGTGTCGGGGAGCCCCACGAATCCGAAGTCGTAGGCGAGCGCGCCGGCCCGGTCCTGGATGCTCGGATAGGTCACGTCGAACTCCTTCAGGTAGGCCCGGGCGGCGACGGGGTCGTCCCGGTAGTTCACCCCCAGGAAGTAGACGTCTCGGTCCCGGAACTCCCTCCACAGCCGCTCCAGGCCGGGCTGCTCCGCGCGGCACGGGGCGCACCACGTGGCCCAGAAGTTCACCACCACGACCTTGCCTTGGTAGTCGGCGGGGTCCACCGACCCTCCCTGGAGGGTCTCACCCCGAAGCGCCGGGAGCGGCTCGGAGATCTCCCTCACCGCGGGCTCCTGGCCGGCGGCGCTGGTGCAGGCCGTCAGCAGCGCGAGGACGACGAGGAGACGCTTCATCGTGCTCCCATCCTGCCACGGCACCCCGGGAGCAAAACGGACTCTACGGTGCGCTCGGGGTGCCCGTCGCCGCCGGCTCCGGCGGCCCCCCGCCGCCCCCACCGCCCTCTCGGGAGACGACCACCATCCCGTTCATGCTCGGATGGACGTCACAGTGGAAGTAGTACGTCCCGGGTTCGAGGGGCGGGATCGGGTAGTCGATCACATCGGGGCCGGTGACCAGGTCGCCTCGAAACAGCACGTTCGCCAGGGTGTCGTTGGTGAAGATCGCCACGTTGTGCTGGACGGGGTCCCTGTTC
>JBOGVI010000013.1:0-2846 GCA_050692695.1 Actinomycetota bacterium | reverse complement strand
CCTCAAGGTCCACCACGGAGGGAAGTGCGCCGTAGTGCTGGTGAACGACCGAGGGCCCTACGGGGACCACGACCGTGTGATCGACCTGGCCATGGCCCCGGCCCAGTACCTCGGCCTCGGCGTGTCGAAGGTCAGGGCCGACATCCTAGTGCCGGTGGGCGGCATTCCGAACTGATCACGTCCGGTCGCTCTCGGCGATCTCGTCTGGTCCGTCCCCACCCTCGGGTAGGCTGAGCTCGGCTATCACGGGCAGGTGGTCGGATGCGAGCCGGGCGTCTGGACCGGTCGGCACGATGACCCGGTCCACCCCGATGCCCTCAGAGACGAACAGGTAGTCGATCCGCGCAGTGGGGTCCTGGGCCGGGAAGGTGTCGCCGGCCACGTCGCCCCCCAAGAGCCACGCATCCCAGTGACGCTCGGCCAGGAACCCCACGGCCCGGCCGTCCGGGGTCTCGTTGAAGTCCCCGCCGATCAGGACGGGTCCGGCCAGCCCCCGGGTGAGGTCCGACAGCTGCTGGACGTTTCGGAGCCGTTCCATCGGATGGAGCCCGAGATGCACCGAGGTGGCCCACACCCGGAACCCGGCCTTGCCCACCTGGGCGATCAGCGCTCCCCGGGGGTACAGCGCCCGGTGGACGTCGGCGAACCGTTGGAGGCGGTGCGACACGATCCGCCACGGCGGACGGACCAGCACCGCGTTCTTCACCCGCCGGCGGAACGGCGACCATGGATCGCGTGCCACGACCATGTCCGCGGCATTCGCGAACCGTCGGAGCCGCGATCGGGGCCCAGTCTCGTTCAGCAGCACGAGGTCTGGCCGGAAGTGGTCGGTGAGCCGGACGGCGCGGTCCAGCCCGTCTCGGAACCCCCGCACGTTGTGGACGACCACCCGAAGCCGCACCGCCGGAGCGTACTCGCCGTCTAGGGAACGATGAGCGTTCCGCTCCGGCCGGCCAAAACGTCCGGTGCCTCCTCGAGATCGCCGATGAGGGCCCGGCGGCCCTGCTCCGTGTCGACGAACTGGGTGGCGGCTTTGACCTTGGGACCCATGGAGCCGGCCTTGAACTCCCCGGCCTCAAGGAGCTCCGTGGCCTCGGGCACCGTGAGCCGCTCCAGGGCTTTGGCGCGGTCCGTGCCGAACCCCCGCATCACGTGGCGCACGTCGGTCAAGATCAGGAGCACCGCGGCTTCGACGTCTCGTGCCAGGATGGCCGCCGCGAGGTCCTTGTCCACCACGCCTTCCACGCCGACGAGGCGCGGACCCTCCTCGATCACCGGCACGCCGCCCCCACCCGAAGCGATGACGATGACCCCGCGCGCGACCAGTTCCCGGATCACGGGGGCCTCCACGATCGAGTACGGCTCGGGCGAGGGCACGACACGGCGCCACCCGCCGTGCGGATCGGGCCGCATGACGTACCCCTGCTCTTCCTCGAGCTTCTTGGCCTCGTCCTCCTCGTAGAACGGCCCGATGGGCTTGGTGGGGTTCCCGAACGCCGGGTCATCGGCCCGCACCCGCGTGAGCGTGAGGACCGTGGCCACGGGGCGTTCCATCCCCCTCTCGTAGAACACGTCGCCGATCGTGACCTGAAGGAGGTAGCCGATCTGCCCCTGGCTCTCCGCCCCGCAGACGTCGAGCGGCATGGGGTGGACCCAGCCCCGCGCCGACTCCTGTTGGATGAGGATCCGGCCGACCTGAGGGCCGTTGCCGTGGGTCACCACGACCTCCCACCCCGCGGCGGCGATGTCGGCGATCTTCTCCGCTGCCCGTCGGGCAGACCGGTACGCGTTCTCGAAGGTGTCCTCGTCTTCTCGGCGGAGCAGGGCGTTCCCGCCGAGGGCGATGACCACGCGTTCCATACGGGAAGGCCTCCTGCTTGTCTCTGCTAGTCGAGCACCGGCGCCAGCGCGGCCGCGAGCGTCGTGCCGCCCGGGATCTCCTCGAGCTCATAGCGGACCCGAACGGCCGGCTTCGAGACGTGGATGACGTGGCGTAGGTCGATGGGCGAGGCGATCAGCACGAGGTCCGCCCCGACCATGTCGATCATCTTCTCCATCTCCTCCAGCTGGGCCTGGGAGTACCCCATGGCGGGGAGCACCGGGCCCACGTCATATCGCCGGTAGGTCTCCTCGAGCGACCCGATCGCGTACGGGCGAGGGTCGACGATCTCCGCCGCCCCGCCGCGGCGGGCGGCCACGACCCCGGCACCGAACTTCATCTCACCGTGGGTGAGGGTGGGCCCGTCTTCCACGACCAGGACCCGCTTCCCGGCCAGCTTGGACCCATTCTCCACAGTCACCGCGCTGTTGGCCTTGATCACGGTGGCCCGGGGGTTGATCCGCTGGATGGCGTCATCCAGCAGGGCGACCTGGTCCGAGGAGGCCGAGTCGATCTTGTTGACCACGACGACGTCGGCCATCCGAAGGTTGGCCTCCCCTGGGTGGTACCTGGTCTCGTGACCGGCCCGGAGTGGGTCCGCCACGACGATGTGGACGGTCGGCCGGTAGAACGGCAGGTCGTTGTTGCCCCCGTCCCACAGGAGCACGTCGCACTCCTTCTGCGCCTGCCGGAGGATCTCGCCGTAGTCCACCCCGGCGAACACCACGGTGCCGGCGTTGATGTGGGGCTCGTGCTCCTCCCGCTCCTCGATGGTCACCTTGTGGCGGTCCAGGTCCTCCAAGGTGGCGAACCGCTGCACCCGCTGGGCGGTCAGGTTGCCGTACGGCATGGGATGGCGCACGGCGACCACGCGCTTGCCGTGCTCCCGGAGGATCCGGGCCGCGGCGCGAGTGGTCTGGCTCTTGCCGGCTCCGGTCCGAACCGCGCACACGGCGACCACCGGCAC
>JBOGVI010000012.1:0-3064 GCA_050692695.1 Actinomycetota bacterium | reverse complement strand
TACAACAGTCGCGAATCCGAATGGCCGAGAGGGTTCGACGAAGTCTTGTGCCCCAGCGTCGCGGCAGCATGGGCGCCGAGGGGATGTTCGGGTTCCTGGGTCAGGACATGGCCGTCGACTTGGGGACCGCGAACACGCTCGTCTACGTTCGGAATGGCGGCATCGTGCTGAACGAACCCTCGGTTGTCGCCATCAACACGATGACCGGAGCCATCGTCGCCGTGGGCAATGAGGCCAAGCGGATGATCGGCCGCACCCCGAACCACATCCAGGCGGTCCGGCCGCTGAAGGACGGTGTCATCGCGGACTTCGACGTCACCGAGAAGATGCTTCGGTACTTCATCCAGCGGGTGCACAAGCGTCGCCTCCTGGCCAAGCCGCGCGTGGTGGTGTGTGTACCGTCGGGATGCACGGGCGTGGAGCAGCGAGCCGTGGAGGAAGCCACCATCGCGGCCGGGGCCCGCCGCGCATACATCATCGAGGAGCCCATGGCCGCCGCGATCGGCGCGGGCCTCCCGATCCACCAGCCCACCGGCAACATGATCGTCGACATCGGCGGCGGCACCACCGAGGTGGCGGTGATCTCCCTCGGCGGCATCGTGACCAGCACCAGCCTCCGGATCGGGGGTGACGAGGTCGACGAGGCCATCATCAGCTACGTGAAGAAGGAGTACTCGCTCCTGCTCGGCGAACGTACGGCCGAGGCCATCAAGCTCGCCGTGGCGTCCGTGTACCCGATGCAGGAAGAGCTGATCGCGGAGATCCCGGGACGGGACCTGGTGAGCGGCCTCCCCAAGACCATCCAGATCTCGGACAGCGAGATCCGCCAGGCCATCGAGGAGCCGGTCACCTCGATCATCGACGCCATCAAGTCCACCCTCGACCGGACGCCCCCCGAGCTCGCCGGCGACATCATGCACAGGGGCGTCGTGCTCACCGGCGGCGGCGCGCTGCTTCGAGGATTCGACAAGCGCCTCCGGCACGAGACCGGCATGCCGGTCCACATCGCCGACAACCCGCTGTCCTCCGTGGCCATCGGGTCCGGCCGGTGCCTAGAGGAGTTCGAGATCCTCCAGCGGGTCCTGGTGAGCCCGTCCCGCGGGTAGCGGGATGGCGCTTCCATCAAGAGCACGAAGCGCACGGGTCCTGGTCGTGGCCCTGGTCTCGTTGTCGCTCGTCACGATCACCGTGGACTACCGGGAGGGCGAGGACGGACCGCTCGCAGGACTGGGCCGCGTCGCCATCACACTGATCAGTCCGCTTCAGGAGGCGGTGTCGAAGCTCACGGATCCCATCGGCAACTTCTTTTCCACGATGGTGCGCCTCCCGGCCATCCGCGCCGAGACCGAGCGGCTTCGGGACCGGGTGGCGGAGCTCGAGTCGCAGCTCGGGACCACAGTTACTAACGAGCAGCGTCTGCACGAGCTCGAGGAGCTCTTGGCGGTCCAGGAGAGCCTGGGCCCGAACGTCGAAACGCTGGCCGCGCAGATCATCGCGAGCGGAGTGTCGAACTTCGAGTGGACCTTCACGATCAACAAGGGTTCGAGCGACGGTGTTCTGATGGACATGCCTGTGGTTGCGAGCGGCAAGCGGCTGGTCGGCCATGTCGTGCAGGCGACGACCGATTCCGCCGTCGTCCAACTGATCGTTGACCCCGACTCGGCGGTGGCCGGTCGCTTGGAGACGTCGCAGCAGACCGGCCTGGTCTCGGGCCATGGAGACCAGGATCTGCGGATGGGATTAGTGGACGTCACCACCGATGTGGAGGCGGGGGAGCAGGTGGTGACGGCCGGCTATCGGATCCCAGGGGTGGCGCGGGGCCTATACCCGCCGGGCATCCTGATCGGGACCGTGTCCCGGGTACTGCCCGAAGAGACGGCATTGGAGAAGTTCATCACGGTGAGCCCGGCCGTGGACTTCTCCACCCTCGACATCGTGCTGGTGGTCCTGTCGAATGCGTCGAGGTAGTCTGGCTCGTGCGCCGGTTCCTCACCCTCGCCGCCGTGATCGTCATCGCGCTGCTAGCGCAGACGACCGTGTTCGCGGACGTACGGCTACTCGGCGCGCGCCCGGAGCTCATGTACCTGCTCACGATCGTGTTCGCTCTCCTCGAGGGGCCGTCGTCCGGGGCCATCTCCGGGTTCGCTGGAGGCATGGCCCAGGACTTCCTCCTGAACCAGCCGAAGGGCATCACTGCCCTCACGCTCACCCTCGTCGGCTACGCGGTGGGGCTGCTCCGCCAGTACATCGTGAGCCCCTCGCCCATCCTGCCGGTGCTGATGGTGGCAGGGGGCACCTTCGCGGGGGTGCTGTTCTACGGCGTGGTGTCGTTCCTCCTCGGGCAGTTCGACAGCACGCTCCCGTACCTGCTCCGCGTGGCGGCGCTCGCCGCCGTGTACAACGCCATCCTCACGCCGCTGCTGTATCCGCTCCTCCGGCGGCTGGCCGAGGGGTCGCGCTCGCAGAAGGTGGTTCGGTGGTGAGGGGCCGGTGACGGGGGATAGGGCCGGGCTGCGGTTGAGGGTCCTGGCCGGGCTGGTGGCGTTCATGTTCGCCGCGCTCACCACGCGCCTGTGGTTCCTCCAGGTCCTGGCGTCGGAGACGTACCGGACCGAGGCCACCCAGAACTACGTTCGTTTGGTTGGCCTCCCCGCGCCCCGCGGGCGGATCCTCGACGACACCGGAACCGTGCTCGTGGACAACCGGAGGAGCCTGGTCGTCACGGTGAACCGGCAGGCGGCGGGGGAGAACCTGGAGGAGGTGCTGTACCGGCTGTCGAAGCTTCTCGGCGTGCGGGTCGAGGAGCTCACGTCCCGGGTGGAGGACCCCCGTTACTACGTGTTCCAGCCGGTGCCGGTGGAGGTGGACGCGCCGAAGCGGGTCGCGTTCTACATCGGCGAGCACAGCGACGAGCTGCCGGGGGTCGCGTGGATGGAGGTGCCGGTCCGCATCTACCCGGAGGGCACCCTCGCGGCGCACGTCCTCGGCTACCTGGGGCAGATCAGCCCCCCCCAGCTCGAAGACCCGACCTTCGCCGGCTATCAGCCGGGGGACGAGGTCGGCA
>JBOGVI010000011.1:0-9785 GCA_050692695.1 Actinomycetota bacterium | reverse complement strand
CTTCCCTGGGTCCTCGGTCCTCAGCCCACGTGCATCTCTCCGGTGAACGACGCCCAGGACACCGATGTGTGTCAGTGACGAGACTCATCGGGGCGGCAGGCGTGATGGCCCAGCCGCCTTCTAGGTGTCCGGCTAACATCACCGTTCCCATAGATGAGTGGACCGCAGCGCTGCGCCTGGCCGAGCTGCCCGACCGCAAAGCCACCCGGGCGACCGCGGGCGGAGCCGACCTCCTCCTGTACCGGACCGGTGAGCGGATCCTCGTCGTCTCCAACCGGTGCACGCACCAGGGGGCGCCGCTGCACCGAGGCGTGGTCCGGGAGTCGGGCTCGCTTCTCACCGTGACCTGTGCGCTGCATGGCAGCATGTTCCAGCTCGCCGACGGGCGGGTCATGCGGGGGCCGGCCATGGCCCGGCTTCCCGTCTACGAGGCTCGGGTGAACGGGGACATGGTCGAGGTTCGTTCGGCGCCCTGAAGCCGGTACCATCCGCCCATGAGCGTCCTCCAGGCCCGTGATCTCGCCGTCGAGGTCGGCGGGAAGACAATCCTGGAAGGCCTGTCGCTCTCGCTTCGGGCCGGGGACAAGGTCGGCGTGGTCGGCCGGAACGGGGCCGGCAAGACCAGCCTGCTGAAGGTGCTGGCGGGGGAGGAGCCGCCGCTCCGGGGGTCGGTGAACCGACGGGGCGCGCTCGGGCACCTTCGCCAGGACCCGGGGCAGCATCGAGCGAGCCAGGACCACACGGCGCTGGTCCACGTCCTTGAATCCCGGGGGCTTCATGAGATGGCCGGGCGCCTGGAGAAGCTCCGGCTCTCGATGGAGGAGCGGCCAACCGAGACCGCCGTGGCCCGGTTCGCCCGCCTCGAGGAGTGGTACCGGGCGGCCGGCGGCTACTCGGGAGAGGCGGAGGCCCGCCGGATTGGCGTTGGGCTCGGCCTGGCCCAGGACCGCCTTGACCTGCCGGTGCGGGCCCTGTCCGGAGGAGAGCGGCGCCGCCTGGAGCTCGCTCGGATCCTGTTCGCGGGATCGGACCTCCTGCTCCTCGACGAACCCACTAACCACCTCGACAACGACGCGAAGCTCTGGCTGATGAAGTTCCTCGCCTCCTACGACGGCGCGATGATGGTCGTGAGCCACGACATCAAGCTGCTCGATGCGGCCATCTCGCGGATCGTGCACTTGGACCGTGACGGCGTCGTGATCTACCGGGGGACCTACACCGAGTACCGCAAGGCCCGACGCCAGGACGAGCTGCGGCTCGCCGCACTGGCCGGCCGGCAGCAGGCTGAGATCAGGCGGCTGAAGACCCTGGCCGACTCGATGCGCGGGCAGACCGAGAAGCGGGCCCGAAAGGCCAAGACCTTCGACACGCGGGTGGAACGGCTCCGGGCGCACGCCGTTTCGACTCCCACCAAGGAGCGGTTGGTCCGGTACCGGTTCCCCGACCCGCCCCACTCAGGACGGCTGGTCCTGGAGGCGACCGGCCTGGTGAAAGGGTACGGCGGGCCACCGGTGTTCGAGGACGTGGGGTTCGACCTGTTCCGCGGGGAGCGCCTGCTGGTCATGGGGCTGAACGGCGCCGGCAAGACCTCGCTCCTTCGGATCCTGGCCCGGGTCTCCGAGCCGGACGCCGGGACGATCCGCCTTGGCTCCGGGGTCTCCCTCGGCTACTACGCGCAGGAGCACGAGGGCATCCGGGACGGCGTAGACGTGCTCGCGCACGTGCGTTCGGAGTCCACCGAGGCCTCGGACCAGGATCTGCGCGCGTTGCTCGGGATGTTCGGCCTGACCGGCGAGATCGCGTTCCGCGATGCCGGGACCCTATCGGGCGGGGAGAAGACCAAGCTTGCACTGGCTCAGCTGGTGGCAGGCACCCGCAACACCATCCTCCTGGACGAGCCGACGAACAATCTCGACCCACCCTCGCGGAGGGCCATCGGACAGGCGCTTGCGGCATGGCAGGGTGCGATGGTGCTGGTCAGCCACGATGTGGAGTTCGTGGAAACCCTTGCGCCGCAAAGGGTTCTGATGATGCCTGACGGCGGGCTCCACTACTGGAGCGAGGACCTCCTGGAGCTCGTCGCGCTGGCCTGAACCGGCTCGGGTACGCTCATCGGGTCCGTCCGGCCGAAGGACAGGAACGCGTGAGCGGAACCGGATCGAACCCTGCCGACCTGGCCTTCACGAACGGCGCGGTGTACACGGTCGATGCCGCCCGACGGTGGGCGCAGGCGGTCGCCGTCCGCTCCGGCCGGATCGTCGCGGTGGGGACCGACGACGACGTCCGCGACCTCGTCGGGCCGAACACCGAGGTCCACGACCTCAAGGGGCGGATGCTCCTCCCCGGGTTCCAGGACGCCCACTGCCATCCACCTTCGGCGGGCCTCCAGATGATCCAGTGCGACCTGAGCGACGCCTATACGGCGGCCGAGTACGAGCGCATCGTCGGCCGGTACGCCCTGGAGCACCCGGACGAGGAGTGGATCCGGGGCGGCGGCTGGTCCATGGACGCGTTCCCCCGGGGCACCCCGACCAGGGACGTCCTGGACCGCCTGGTACCGGGCCGCCCCGCCTTCCTGCCGAACCGGGACGGGCACGGGGCCTGGGTCAACTCGAAAGCCCTCGAGCTTGCCGACATCACCAAGGAGACGCCGGACCCGGCCGACGGACGGATCGAGCGGGACGAACGGGGCGAACCATCGGGGACGCTCCACGAGGGTGCCATGGACCTGGTGGAGAAGCTGATGCCCCCGGTGAGCGATGCGGACATGGAGCAGGGACTCCGTGCGGCCCAGGAGTACCTGCACTCGCTCGGCATCACGGCGTGGCAGGACGCCATCGTGGGCGGCTTGTACCCGAGCCTAGAGGCTTACGTGTCCGCGGCCCGAAAGGGAGAGCTCACGGCTCGGGTGGTGGGGGCCCTGTGGTGGGACCGCCACCGCGGCGAGGAGCAGATCGAGGAGCTCATCGCGAAGCGGGACCGGAGCTCGGTGGGCCGGTTCCGGGCAACGACTGTGAAGATCATGCAGGACGGAGTGGTGGAGAACTTCACCGCCGGCGTGCTCGAACCCTATCTCGATAGCGACCGCAAGCCGACGGCCAACCGGGGCCTGTCGTTCGTCGACCCGGAGCTCCTCAAGGGCCACGTCACCCGGCTCGACGCGGAGGGGTTCCAGGTGCACTTCCACGCGCTGGCCGAGCGGGCCGTTCGGGAAGCCCTCGACGCCATCGAGGCGGCGCGCCTGACGAACGGGATGAACGACAACCGGCACCACATCGCCCACATCCAGGTCGTACATCCCGATGACATCCTGCGGTTCCGCGAGCTGGGAGTGGTGGCCAACGCCCAGCCCCTATGGGCGACGTTCGAGGGACAGATGGTGCACCTCACGATCCCGTTCCTCGGGCCGGAACGCGCGGACTGGCAGTACCCGTTCGCCGCCCTGGTCCGATCGGGGTCCATGCTGGCATTCGGGAGCGACTGGTTCGTGTCGAGCCCCAACCCCATGTGGGAGATGGCCATCGCCGTGAATCGGATGGCCCCCGCCAAGTACGTGAACGTCTTCGGCGAGACGGCCACGAAGGAGACATTCCTTCCTGGGGAGCGGCTCGACCTCGCCACCGCCATCCACGCGTTCACCATGGGCTCGGCCTACGTGAACCACCTCGACGGCGTGACCGGCTCGATCGAGGCCGGAAAGTACGCGGACCTCGTGGTCGTCGGGGAGAACCTGTTCGACCTAGGGCTGGACGATCTCGCCGAGGCCAAGGTCCTGCTCACCCTGGTGGAGGGCGAACCGGTCTTCACCGATCCGTCCTTCGGGTGAGCCGGGGCTGACCTTCGCATAACGCAGGGCACGAGTCGTGTTTGAACGGCCACGTGGCGTTCCGCTACAATCCTGAACGGCCGTTCAAAGCCACGAAAGCTCGCAAATCTCGAGGAGGTTTCATTGGCCGCCGTCGCCGCACCCATCGACGCCGAGAAGCTGCAGCAGATCCTCGGCCCCGGGCTCGGGGCAAGCAGGACGCTGCCCGCCGAGGCTTACCTCTCCCCGGAGGTCTTCGAGTGGGAGCAGGAACACTTCTTCGAGGACTCCTGGGTGTGCCTGGGCGGGGCCGACGACGTGGTGATGTCCGGCGACCAGAGGGCCGTTCGGGTCGGCCAGGAGGGGATCCTGCTCGTGCGGGATGGGGGAGGCGCCCTGCGGGCCTTCTACAACGTGTGCCGGCACCGGGGGCACGAGCTCCTGGAGGCCGGAGCCACGCGGAACCTCCAGGCCATCAAGTGCCCCTATCACGCCTGGGTGTACAGCCTGGAGGGCGCGCTGGCCGGAGCGCCCCGGTTCGGCGATGTGCCCGGGTTCGTACGGGCCGACTACCCGCTGATCCCCGTCCGGGTGGCCGAGTGGCACGGGTGGGTGTTCGCCAACGCCTCCGGCGACGCGCCGGACTTCACGGATCACATCGGCAACCTCGACGAGCTGGTGGCCCCGTGGGAGCCGGAGCGGCTGTACGCGGCGAAGACCCACGAGTACGTGGTGGAAGCGAACTGGAAAGGCATCACCGAGAACTACCACGAGTGCTACCACTGCCCGAGCATCCATCCTGCGCTCTGCAAGGTCACGCCCGTGGACAGCGGGGAGAGCTTCCCCCACACGGGGTGTTGGGTCGGCGGGTCCATGGAGCTCGAGGAGCACGCCGAGACGATGTCGCTCTCCGGCAAGAGCCGGGGTGTCCCCATCCGCGGCCTCGACCCGAAGCAGCGTCGGGAGGTCTACTACTTCGGCCTGTTCCCGAACCTGCTGATCAGCCTGCATCCTGACTACGTGATGACGCACCGCCTCCAGCCGCTGTCGCCCGGGCGGACTTTCGTCGCATGCACGTGGCTGTTCCCCCCGGAGGCCCGGGAGCGCGAGGGGTTCGACCCTTCGTACGCCTTGGAGTTCTGGGACCTCACGAATCGCGAGGACTGGCTGGCCTGCCAGTCGGTCCAGCGGGGCCTGGCGTCCCGGGGACAGCGGCAGGGGCCGTTCGCCCGGAGCGAGGACGAGGTCTACGCGTTCATGGCCATGGTCGGGCGGGGGTATGCCGACGGGCACGTGAGCGTGCCCCCCGCGGTGCACGCGCCGGCCGCCGCGGCCTCCTGACCCCAGGCAAGGAGGTCTTCTCGATGGCGTTCGACATGAACCAGGTGCAGCGGGGCGCTCGCAACCGCCGGACCCCCTATTTCGAGGCCACCCAGAAGTACGACCCCAAGGGGTTCACCGTCTACAACCACATGTACTTCCCCATCCGCTACGACACGTTCGAGGCGGAGTTCGACGCGCTCCTGAACGACGTCACCCTGTGGGACGTCTCCGTGGAACGGTGCCTGGAGATCTCCGGGCCCGACGGCTTCAGGTTCGCCCAGCTCCTCACCCCGCGGGATCTGTCGAAGTGCTCGGTGGGGCAGGCAAAGTACGTCCTGATCTGCGACCGTGACGGTGGCATCATCAACGACCCCGTCCTCACCAGGATGGACGAGCACACGTTCTGGTTTGCGCTCGCCTCCTCCGACGCGCTGCTATTCGCCCGGGGCTTGAAGAACGCCTACCCGGACCTGGACGTCACCATCCGAGAGGCCGATGTGGCGCCGATCCAGGTCCAGGGGCCGAAGTCCAGGGACCTCATGCGGGACCTGGTGGGCGAGGACATCCTCGACCTCAAGTACTACTGGTGGCGAAGGGCCGACATCGCCGGGATCCCCGTGGTCATCACCCGGACCGGGTGGACGTCCGAGGTCGGGTACGAGATCTACCTCACGGACACGTCCCGGGGCATCGATCTGTGGGAGCAGCTCATGAAGGCCGGCGAACCCCACAACGTCCGTCCCACCGGTCCCTCCGACATCCGCCGGATCGAAGGGGGCATCTTCAACTGGGGCGCCGACATGACGTACGAGGACAACCCGCTGGAGATGGGGCTGGAGCGCCTGGTGGACTGGGACCTTCCGGACGAGGCCAACATCTCGCTCCCGGCTCTACGAACGATCAGGGAGCGAGGCGTGAGCCGCAAGATCAACGGCGCCGAGCTCGACGGCGAGCCGTTCCCGGCCCTGAACAACGTGAGGTGGTCGGTCCGGGAGGCGGGGGAGAAGATCGGAACGGTCACCTCGGCCATCTACTCGCCGCGCCTTTCGAGGAACATCGGCTACGCGTGGCTCCCCGTCGAGCGGTCGGCGATGGGGACTCGGGTGACGGTCGAGTCGGAATGGGGCGAGCGCACGGCCACGGTCGTGCCGATGCCCTTCGTGGACCCCGAGAAGAAGATCCCGGTCTCGTAGGAACACGGAAGCGGTTGCGGGCCCGCTCCAGTTTGAACGATGATTCAGCCGCCACCCGGCGGGCATCGGGTGGCGCAGCCGAAGGGAGAAGCGACCGCATGACGAACGAGCGCCAGGAGATGCTCGAGCAGAGCGCGACCATCTACTTCGGTCCCTGGTACCGGCGGTCACCCTACTTCGACGCCACGCGAAGGGCCGGCTGCTCCGCCTACGACGTCTACAACCACATGCTGCTGCCCGCGTACTTCGACGACCCCGAGGTTGAGTACTGGGCGTTGCTGAACGACGTCGTGCTGTGGGACGTGGCGGTGGAGCGGACCGTGGAGGTCTCCGGCCCCAACGCCGACCGGCTCGTCGACATGCTGACGTGCCGCGACCTGTCGAAGTGCGCGGTGGGCCAGGGCAAGTACATGATCGTGACGGCCCCGGACGGAGGTATCGTGAACGACCCGGTCCTGCTGCATGTGGGGGAGGACCGGTGGTGGATGCAGCTCGCCGACAGCGACGCCGGGCTGTACGCGCTCGGCGTGGCCTCTCAGGTCGGGCTGGACGTGTCGGTCACGTACCCGCACGCCTACCCATTGCAGGTGCAGGGAGCCAAGGCCGGGAAGGTCGTGGAGAAGCTGGCCGGCCCGGGGATCTACGACCTCAAGTACTACTGGTGCGACTGGTTCGACGTCGGGGACATCCCCGTCCTGATCAGCCGGACGGGCTGGACGGCGGTACAGGGGTTCGAGATCAACCTGCTCGACCCGGCCCGTGGGGACGAGCTGTGGAACCGGGTCATGGAGGCGGGGGAGGAGTTCGGCATCCGACCCACCGCGCCCATCGAGGCCCGCCGGATCGAGGCCGGGATCATGAACTACAACTCCGACATGACCCTTCAGAACAACCCGTTCGAGATCATGGGGCTCGAGCACCTCGTGGAGGAGCAGCCCCAGGACTACATCGGCAAGGAAGCTCTGGAGAGGATCCGCCGGGAAGGCGTGCGGCGCAAGCTGGTCGGCATCGAGCTGGAGGGCGAGGAGCTCCGGGCCGAGCTCTCGTGGTTCTGGCCGGTCTCCAAGGACGGTCGGGTCGTGGGTGAGGTCACCGACGCCGTCTGGTCGCCCCGCCTGGAGAGGAACATCGGATACGTGTGGGTCCCCGTCGAGCTCTCGGAGCCGGGGACCGTCCTCGAGGTCGAGTCGGAGAGCGGTCGCCTGATCGGACGGACGGCCGCCATCCCGTTCGTCGACGCCAGGAAGGAGGTCCCCGCCGCGCCGCTCGGGTAGCGGCTCGGGGGCGCGCCGTGGGGTCGAACATGGATCGCCGGCCACCTCGGACCGCGCCGCCTCCGCGAGGGATCCGCAAGGCCATCCTCCTGGTGGAGAAGGGCACGAAGGAGGCCATCTGGGACTGCCGGATGTGCGGCCAATGCATCCTCCATTCCACCGGCCTGGCCTGCCCCATGCGCTGTCCAAAGAACATCCGCAACGGTCCGTGCGGCGGCGTGCTCCAGAACGGGAACTGTGAGGTCTTGCCGGACCGGCCCTGCGTGTGGGTCGAGGCGTGGGAGGGATCCCGCCGGCTCCCGCTGTGGCGCGACCACATGCGGCACGTCCAAAAGCCCGTGGACTGGCGGCTCCAGGACACCTCCTCCTGGGAGAACCTGTTGACCGGACGGGACCGTCATGCCCCCGAAGGGTGGCGGGCGTACGAGCGGAAGCGCCGCAGCCGGTGAAGGCGACCGAGCCCCGCAGCCACCTCCACCGGCTCCTGCTGTCCGGCGAGTTCGTGGTCACGGCGGAGCTCCAGGCAACCGACGACCCGGATCCCGGTTCCGTGTACGCCCTCGCGGACCTCCTGCGAGGACACGTGGACGCGGTGAACTGCACGGACAACAGCGCCGCCCACCCCCACATCTCCCCGGTTGCCGCCGGCCACCTGCTGCTCGACCGTGGGGTCGAGCCCATCGTGCAGTTCGTGTGCCGGGACCGCAATCGCCTTGCGCTGCAAGCCGATCTGGTCGGTGCGGCCGCGCTCGGCATCCGAAACGTCTGTCTGATGACCGGCGACGACGTGACGGTGGGCGACCATCCAGAAACCAAGCCGATCTACGATCTGGACTCCGTCCACGCCATCCGCATCGCGCGGATCATGGCGGACCGGGGGACCTACGTGAGCGGCCGAACGCTCGACCGGCCCATCCCGTTGTTCGTCGGCGCGGTGGAGAACCCGTTCGCGCCGCCCCGCGACTTCCGGCCCATGCGCCTGGGGGTGAAGATCGAGGCGGGGGCAGAGTTCGTTCAGACGCAGATCGTCTTCAACCTGCCAACCATGCGCCTGTTCATGGCCCGGGTCGGGGAGCTCGGGCTGCTGGACCGGGTGTTCATCCTTCCGTCGGTGTACGTCTGCCGCTCGGCCAAGGCCGCTCGGTACCTCCGGGACACGGTCCCCGGTGTCGACGTTCCGGACGACGTCGTGGCCCGACTCGAGGGCGCGCCCCAGGAGCGCCAGGCCGAGGAGGGGATCCGGATCGCGGCGGAGATCGTCCAGGAGCTCCGGGGGATGCCCGGGGTGGCAGGCGTCCACCTCATCTCGATCAAGGGCGACGAGGCCATCGTGCGCCTGGTCGAGCAATCCGGGCTGCTGCCCCGTCCGGCCGCCGTCGAACCGGCCCCCGCCGGGTAGCAGGTCCTCGGGCGATCCGCGGATTCGAACGCGATCCTCAGCCGCGTCGAATACCGGCCGGGACCGTAGTCTGGATACATCAGGATCGGAGGCTCAACCGTGCGACGCCAACTGCTGGCGCACCTCGCGGCGCTCACCATCGTTCTCTCGGCCTGCACCGCCACAGGTTCGGGCGACCGGGCCGAGCCAAGGGCAGGGTTTCCGACCCCGCCGCCGGCGGGCTCGGGCGGCCGGAACGCCGTGGTCCGCGTGGTGGAGCGGGTCCTGCCGGCCGTGGTGAACGTGGTGAACGAGTCGGGTGAGACCCGGGGCGAGGGGACCGGGTTCATCGTCCGCTCGGACGGGATCGTCGTGACGAACTACCACGTCGTCGAGGGCGCCTCGACGATCACGGTCCTCACCTCCGAGGAGGTGCCCGAGCGCTACACGGCCCGGGTGATCGGAGGAGACATCCAGGCCGACCTCGCGGTGCTCGACATGGATGCCGAGGGGCTCCCCACGGTGCCGCTCGGCGACTCCGACGCCCTGGAACTCGGGCAGGAGCTGGTGGCCATCGGCTACGCGCTCGGCCTGGAGGGAGGCCCTTCGGTCACCTCCGGGATCGTGTCATCCCTCACACGGCAGATCACGGTGCAGGACGAGAGGTGCGACGCCTGCGAGAACCGGCAGCGCACGTACACAGATGTCATCCAAACCGACGCCGCCATCAACCCGGGCAACTCCGGCGGCCCTCTCGTCGACCTGGCAGGGCGGGTGGTCGGGATCAACACGGCGGGCGCCGGCACGGCGGA
>JBOGVI010000010.1:0-2338 GCA_050692695.1 Actinomycetota bacterium | reverse complement strand
GGAAGCGGACGGCAGGCGGGCCGCCAACGGTCTTCGGACCGAGGCATCGCAAGCGAGCCCGATGACCGGCTGCAGGGCCCGTCCCTCATGCGGGGGAGCAGGCCGAGGTCGGACCGAGCCGCGAGCGAAACGGCGCAAGGCGTGACCGCACCCGGGCACCTCATAGGAGGCGCGCTCGGATACAGCAGGAGATCGCCGGAGCGCAGGGTCGCAAGTGGCGAGGGTCCCGAGACGAGGCGTGCCGATCCCGCTCAGAGGAGGCGGATTCGGAGCCGGCGCGAGGGTGAGTGAGCGAGGCCGACAGATGAGGACGGGTCGGCGCCCGTAAGCCGCACCGACCCCGACAAAGCGGAGTCGGTTGGCCACCTCCGGTCGGAGGAGGGGCTGTGCCCCCACCCAGCGAGAGGAGGTGAAGGCCCGAACCGGGCGCTTGAAGCGCGATCGCCGATCGTCCTGACCGGCAGTTCGCCGTGCCCTCCTTCCGGCCGCGCGCCGAAGCCGCGCGCTCCCGTTTCGCACCTCGAGGAAGGAGGCGCCGATGGCGCACGCTCGTCTGCCGGCCGCCCCTCTCCGGCGGGTGCTCCTGCGGCTCCAAGCCAGCGAAAGCCTCACGTGGGACGAGCTCGCCGATCGGGCGGGCCTCAGCTCACGCCAGCTGTTCAGGCTTCTGGCTGCACGGACCGTCTCCGAACTGGTGGCCGACCGGATCTCATGCCGGATCGGCCTGCACCCGGCGCTGCTCTGGCCCAAGGAGTGGTTCCGGCAGGAGCACCCCCGCAGACGCGGCCACTCCAACGCCAAGGAAGCGGTCTGAGGCGCCTGGCGCCGACCGCTGATCCTCGCCCTGCCACCGAAGGAGGTTCCCAATGAAGCTCACCCTGTCCGCAAGGCCATTCACCGCCCACTTGAAGGCGGTGCTCCCAGCAGTTGCCACTCGACCGGGGCTTCCCATCCTCTCGGGCGTTCGCCTGGAGGCCTCGGAAGACGGCCTGGTCATCGAGGCGACCGACCTCGAGCTCACCGCCCGCCGTGTGGTCCGCGAGAACGTCGCGATCGACGCCGCGGGCTCGGTCGTCGTTCCGGCCAAGGCCCTGGCCAAGGCCGTGGCGGCGATGGCGGAGCCGGAGATCGCGCTGGAGTCGGCCCCCAACGACGGCCGGGTAGACCTCGACGTACGGGCCGGCACCCGCACGGTGACCCTGCAGGGCTGGGCGACCGAGGACTGGCCGGCCGTCCCGCCGGCGGCGGAGGTCGCTCCCATCGCCTCGGTCGACGCGTCGGCGGCCGCCGACTCCTTCGAGCGGGCGGCCCTGTGCGCCTCGGAGGACGACTCGCGTCCGGTCCTGACCAGCGTCGCCCTGTTCTTCGAGGAGGATCCGCCCTCCGTCGAAGTGGTCGCGACCGACTCGTATCGGCTCGGGGTCGTCCGGATCCCGCTGGCATCGCGGCCCCGTGTCCCCGAGAACCCTCTGCTGGTCCCAGCGCGCGCCGTCCGGCTCCTGGCGAAGCAGCTCAAGGGAGTCGGAGGCGCCGTCGAGATCCGGGCTCTCGAGGCGCCGGGTGAGGAGGGGTCCCGCGCGCCGCGCATCGCGTTCGGCCTCCCCGACGCCGACTGGACGGTTCGGACCGTCGAGGGGGAGTTCCCGAACTGGAGGCAGGTCGTGCCGGAGCCCGAGGGTGGGCTGCTCGAGTTCGACTCCCAGGAGCTCGGGTCGGCTCTGCGAGCCGCAGCCTCGGTGCGCTCCACGAAGGGAGCACCGGTCCGGCTGACCCTGGATCGCACGTGTTCCCTGGCCGTCAGGGAGCACTACTTGGGGGGAATGCGGGAGACCCTGACCGGGGCGAGCTTCTCTCCCAACGGAGTGGGGCCGATGGAGGTCGCCCTCAACCCCGACTACCTCGCCGACGCCATCCGGTTCTGCGGCGCGGAGCGGGGACGGATGTGGGTGCGAGATGCCCTCAAGGCCGTCCTGTTCGACGGTCCCGACCGACGCTATGCGCTGATGCCCGTCCGCATCCCCTGAGCGCCGCATCGACCGACGAACCGGCTCCCGGAGCGGCCCGAACCTCCAAGGCCTCCGGGAGCCCTCGTCTGCCGCGGCTGGAAGGGATGGGCTGCACGGACGAGTACCTCGCCGGCGAACAGGCCGGGCGGGAACGTCAGGCCTCGACCTGACCGGAGGCCTCCAGGACGGAGGCAGGAAGGAGGACGCGCAATGGTCGTGTCCGTGAACGTGGTGGTGCTCGCCGGCACCATCGCCACCGATCCCGTGGAGCGGCGGATGCCCTCCGGCGAGGAGTGCACCGAGATCCGGCTGTTCGTTCCCGAGCCCGGGAG
>JBOGVI010000009.1:0-3807 GCA_050692695.1 Actinomycetota bacterium | reverse complement strand
GGGCGAAACCGGCGACGCTTCCGCCTAGGCTAGATCTCGCAGGACTTTTCGTCCTCCGCCTTGCAGCTGTCGAACCCCGGCCCGCCGGTCACCTTGTCCTTACCCGGGCCGCCGCGGAGGTTGTCGTTCCCGCCCCCGCCCTTCGCCTCGTCGTTGCCGCCCCCGCCCTTGGCGGTGTCGTTCCCACCGCCGCCAACGGCCGAATCGTCGTCAGGACCGGCGTTCAGCGTGTCGTCGTCGCCGCCACCCTTGAGCGTGTCGGTGCCGGGACCGCCTTTCAGCGTATCGCTGCCCCCGCCACCCTTCAGTTGGTCGTTGCCGGGTCCGCCGATGAGCTCGTCTTCGCCACCCAAGCCGACCAGAGTGTCATTCCCCCCGCCGCCACAGATCACGTCGTCGCCGCTCGTCCCGTTGAGGGTCTCACCCCCGCTGGTTCCGGTGATCGTGCAGTCGTCGCCGTCGGGGGGTGGAGGCGGCGGCTGCCCCTGGGTGACGCTCTTGCACGCAGAGAACTCGGAGGTGTTCCCCGCCGGATCGGTTGCCGTGGCGGTGACCACCTCACCCACGGTCGACGTCGCGGCAAGGGTCGTCGTGAACGTGAACGAGCCGGTCGTGTCCGTGAGGATATTGATCGACCCGAGGAACCGATCGCCCTCCCCGCTCCCCGAGGCGTCGCAGCCTGGCCCGGCGAAGAATTCCACGCGGTACGTCGTGCTTGGGGCGCTGCTCAGCGTTCCCTGGATCTCCGTGCTCCCGGTCGTGGCCGACGTCAAGACAGGGAAGTTTTGCAGCTTGTTTGGGCCGCTGTCGCCGTCCCCGGCGTCGTTCGCCGTGGCGCCTGTCGGCGCGAGATCGATCCCGAGACCGCCGTTGCCGTTGATCGAGTTGTGGTTGATCCGATTCTCGCAGGTCGCCAGGCCTGTCGGGGGGCAGTTCGCCGATGGGCCCGTGATCGAGACGCCGGCCCCCGTGTTTCCCTTGATCGTGTTTCCGGCTCCCGTAAACGTCCCTCCGATCTGGTTCTTCGAGCCCGCGGAGATGAGGACTCCGGCGCCGCCGTTCGGGACGTTTCCGGTGCCCGCCGCGTTCGTTCCGATCTTGTTCCTGCGGATGATGTTCTCGGTCGCAGCCGCATCGGTAATCGCGATGCCCGCACCGGTGTTTCCGGAGATCAGGTTGCCGTGGTTGGCGTCGGGCCCCCCGATCGAGTTCTTGGGGGACTTGATGTCGATCCCAACACCGTTCGCATCCGCGGCCGTGCCGCCGGGGTTCGTCCCAATGAAGTTGCCGCGAATGGTGTTCTCCGTTGCGGTCGCCTGGATGAGAATCCCAGCCCCGCTGAATCCGTTGATGACGAGCCCTCTGATGGTGCTTATGTCGGCGTTGTCCTTGAGGACGAGGCCGTTCGCCCCCATCCCCGCCCCACTTCCGTCAATCGTGACCGGGGGGGTCGCCGCCGCCGTGTCCTGCGACGTGCCGTCGATGAAGATCGGGGCCGTGATGTCGGGCAGCGGGGTCGCCGGGGAGATCGTGGTGGAGCCAGCCGCGAGGGCGAAGACGATCGTGTCCAGCTCGGCAGTGGCGTTCGCCATTGTGATGGCGCCCCGGAGCGAGCACCCTGAGCCAAGCGGAATGGTCGTGCAGGTGATCGCGTCGGCATCCGCGTTGCTGTCGACGGTGAAGGTGGCTGCTCTTGCCGTCCCCGTCACGCTGACGAGGGCAGCCGTAACCAGTGCGGCTACGACCGCAATGTGACGAACCCCGCGGCGCCTTGCGTTTCTCATCGAATCCCTCTCCGACCGGTCTTCTCGTCCACTCGAACAGCTACGCCCGGGGCAACGGGCACCGGGCGCTCCTACCGTATTCGCTTATACCACGGCTCGGGCCTGCCGCCCGGGAGCATTTCTACCCATTTGAACGTATCCCGACACCGTTCGTCACGACCTGTGCCTTCTTCGACTTGGAACCGGAGGCCCTTGAGGGCTCGAAGCCGATCCGGCCTTAGGCTGGCGAGCTCTCTTCCACGTAGGTCTTGAGCCTCGCGAGGACCGCCTCGCATTCCTGTTGGGCCACCCCAACGTCCGCGAGTCCCATCGCCGAACCGGTGTCCTGCACATACGACACCAGCGTCGAGGAGCCAACGTCTGTGAACGTATAGGTCTCGGTGCCGCCGTGGTAGCCGCTGATCTCCACACGCTCCGTCGGCACAACACCAACGATCGTGCTCGGCATGCCGAGATCCCAATGGAGCTTCGCGCCTTCCTCCCACCCCGGCTCGACCGAACTGAGAGGACCGCCCCACCAGGTCTCCCATCCCTCCGGCCTGGTGAAGATCTCCCACACCAAGTCCCGTGACCAGTCAATCGTGATCTGGGCTTGGACTCGCATCCTCGTTCCCCCTTCCCGGATTCGGAACTGGCCCTCGCATGAAGTTGTCGTGGGCGCGGCAGTCGTGGGCGCGGCAGCCTGTCTGATTCCACGACATAGTTAACACCTGTCTCGCGACATCGTTGACACCTCGATCGAGGGAGGTGGCGCGTGTCGCTGGGGCGGTTGGTGGTGGCTGCGGTCAGGGTGGAGGGGCGGTCCAAGAGCGAGGTTGCCCGGAGCTACGGGGTCTCGAGGCAGTGGGTACACGAGCTGGTCCGGCGTTACGAGACGGAAGGCGAGGCGGGGCTCGAGCCCAGGTCCAGACGACCGCTCGCCAACCCCCGGCCAACACCTGATGAGATCGAGGAGGAGATCGTCCGACTTCGAAAGTCCCTGGAGGAACGGGGGCTCGACGCTGGCGCCCACACGATCGCCTACCACATTCGAAAGCGTCGCGGTTCGACCCCGGCACCCTCTACGATCTGGCGGATCCTCGCTCGGCGGGGCTTCGTCGTCCCCCAGCCCCAGAAGCGCCATCGGAGCTCATTCGTCCGGTTCGAGGCGGACCAACCGAACGAGCGCTGGCAGGCCGACATCACGCACTGGGAGCTCGCCGACGGAGCAGGCGACCGAGATCCTGAACATCCTCCACGATCACTCCCGTCTTTTGGTCGCCTCCGACGTTCGCAGGACCACGAAGGCGGCCGACGTCGTGGCCAGCTTCCGCAAAGGCGCAGGCAGACACGGGCTTCCTGCATCGGTGCTCACTGACAACGGAGCGGTGTTCACGGCAGCTCCTCGCGGCGGTGGGCGGTGCGCCATCGAGATCGAGCTGTTCGCCCTGGGGATCTCGTTCCGTCACTCCAAGCCCTACCACCCACAGACTTGCGGAAAGGTCGAACGGTTCCACCAAACGCTCAAGAAGTGGCTGTCGAAGCAGCCCCCGGCCACCGTGGTGCGCGAGCTCGGAGCCCAGATCACTGGTTCCGTGGCTACTACAATCACGAGCGTCCCCATCGGGCTCTGGGGCGTCGCACCCCGGCGGAGGCTTACGGCGCTCGACCCAAGGCAGCACCCTCGGGATCTCGCCTCCCCATCCCCGGCCACTACCGGGTGCGCCAGGACAGGATCGATTCGAGCGGCGTGGTGACCCTCCGCTACAACAGCCGGCTGCACCACATCGGCTTGGGACGCACGCATGCTGGCACCCGCGTGCTGATTCTGGTGGCCGACCTGAACGTTCGCGTGTTGACCCAGGAAGGCGAGCTGCTACGCGAGCTCACGCTGGATCTGAGACGCGACTACCAGCCGCAGGGGTGAGATGCAAGGATGTCCCGAGACACGACAGGAGTGGGCGCGGCAGGATTTGAACCTACGACCTCTTGCGTGTGAAGCAAGCGCTCTCCCGCTGAGCTACGCGCCCTCAACTACCTGCGG
>JBOGVI010000008.1:0-4676 GCA_050692695.1 Actinomycetota bacterium | reverse complement strand
GGGAGGTCGATCTCGCTCGCGTCGAACGCGATCCCCTGGGCCGCCAGGTCCACCGTGGGGCCGCCACCGCCACCGCCGCCACCGCCTGGTGGGCCCTCCCGGACCTCGATCGTGCCCTGCATCTGGGGGTGAACGACACAGTTGAAGTAGTAGGTGCCGGGGTCGAGCGAGTCCACTTCGTACGTGGCCGTGTCCGGTCCCGTGACCAAGTCGCCCTCGAACAGCGGCGAGCCGGTGAAGTCCGGGTTGTCGAAGATCTGGACGTTGTGCTGGGTCCCGGCGTCCCGGTTGTCGAAGTCGATCACGAAGGGCGCGCCGGCCGGGACCGTGAACGACGTCTGGTCGAAGGCTATGTCGGAGGCGGAGAGAGCAACCACCACTCCCGGCCCCTCGCCGTCCGGCGCCTCCTCCTCCCCGGGGCCGAAGGCGAGCAGCGCGATGCCGCCCGCCAGCATGGCCACGCCGGCGATGACGCCCACCATCGACGCCAGGGTCGAGGCCGCGACATGGGTCCGGCTCGCGGCGACCCCCGCCACGACCATGATGGCGAAGGCGACGATGAGCGCCGTGGCGGTGGCGGCGTCGGCAGGTAGGGAGAGCAGGATGCGGGAGAACGCGAACAGGATGGCGGCGATCGCGACCAGGATGCCCACCGGAAGCAGGATCGGCAGGACCAGCCGGTCGCGGGTGCTCGTCCTCATCGCTTCGACAGCTCCGTCCTCACGTCACGCTCCACCTGACGGAGCTGGAGGGCATCCCACCCGTCCCGCTCCTCCTGGGCGTGCCAACGGAAGAAGATCGCGGCGATGAACACCCACAGGATCGCGCCCCCGGCCAGCTTCATGATCAGCCCCGCCACCAGCTGGTCCGACAGCGCCGAGACGCCCCAGATACGGGGGAACGCGGCGTACGCCGGGTACAGGACGGTCGAACCGAACGTCAGGAACGACGCCGGGATGGTCGGCGCGAGCGACTGGAGGAACAGGTATAGCATCTGGCCCGGTGGGGCGAGCGGCGGCGCCTCCGGCAGCGGCGAGAGCACCGGCCACCACATCGCGAGCGCAGAGGCCACCAGCAGGACGTGCAGGCCGAAGTGGGCCCACTCGGAGCCCACCGAGGCATCCACCACCGCGGGCCAGTGGGTGAACAGCAGCACGGCGTTGAAGGCGATCAGCGCCACCAGCGGGCGGGTCAGGAACCGGAACACGACCTCCACGGGGCGAGGCCGGAGGAACCGGCGAAGCAGCCAGGCCGGCGTTCCCGCCAGCAGCAGGGGTGGCGCGACCAGCGAGAACAACAGGTGCTGCACCATGTGCACGGAGTACAGGTATCCCTCGGCCAGGTCGTGGATGGGCCATTCCGAGCCGATCCAGAGCGCGAGCATCCCGAGGGAGAAGAACCCGGCCCGCCACCCCGGATCCTCAGCCGGATGCGCCCGAGCCCGCCGGCGCACCGCCACCAGGTAGGCCGCCTCGATGCCGCCGAGGAGGAGCCAGACGTCCGGGTGCGCGTGCCATCCCGGAAGGACCACGGCTACCCCGCGAAGGCCCGGAAGGTCAGCAACACGACCAGGTACAACGTCACCGCCCCTGCGAATCCGATCATGAAGAACCGGGCGTACGTCCGGCTGTCGAACTTCAGGTGCATGTACCACAGGACGACGAGAGTGAACTTGATCCCGGAGAACAGGAACAGGAACGGGATCAGGATCCCGCGGGGGAGATCCATGTAGTAGATCGCCACCTCCAACCCGGTGATGACGGCTAGGACAACCGCGATGCGGATGTACTCCTTGGGGCTGGGATGGCGGGCCGTCCGGCCCCGCACGATCGGCCGGACCGACGTAGCCTGCTCCCGCACCTCGGCCTCCTCCACGGCGCCTCCTACGTGCCCGTCGGGATGAGGTATACGACCGTGAAGATCACGATCCACACGATGTCGACGAAGTGCCAGTACAGTCCGATCAGCTCCACGGCCATGCTGTTCCGTTGCGTGACCATGCCCACGAAGGACATCGCGACGAGTGTGAGCAGCATGAGGATGCCGATGGCCACGTGGGTGCCGTGGAACCCGGTCAGGACGTAGAACGTCGTGCCGAACAGGTTCGCGGAGAGCGTCAGTCCCTCGCGGTAGAACGTCGTGAACTCGTAGACCTGGCCCCCCACGAAGGTCATGCCGAGCAGCGCCGTGGCCAGCAGCCATACCCGGGCCCGGCCCAGCTCCCCTCGCTGCACCGACGCCAGGGCCAGGACCATGGTGAGCGAGCTGGCCAAGAGCACGAACGAGCTGACCGATGTGTACGGGATGTCGAAGACCTCGCCGGGATACGGGCCGGTGAGGCTGGCGCCCCGGTACAGCACGTAGCTCGAGATCAGCGCCCCGAACAGCAGGCAGTCGGACGCCAGGAACAGCCACATCGCGAGCTTCGTGTTGGGCAGGCCGGTGCTGGTGGCCTCGTGCTCACTCTCCACCGCGTGTCCGGCCAGCGCCACTATCGGCCCCTCATTCCGCCGAGGGCTCCATGGCCCATCCGTACAGGCCGGCCAGCAGGACCACGACGCCCACCACGGCCGTCCACCACTGGAAGATCACGCCGTACCCGATGAGGGGAAGCCCGACCGACGCCACGAACGGGTAATAGGACGGCCCGGGGAGATGGATCCCGTGGCCCTCTTCGCCTCCGTGGCCCTCCCCCGCCCCCGAGCCGCCCGCCGGGACGGGCACGACCACGCCGGTCTCGGTCTCGGCGTACTTGCGGTGCCACAGCTCGTCGAGCGACCGCACGATCGGGATCTCGTCGAAGTTGTGGGCCGGCGGTGGCGACGAGGTCATCCACTCGAGGGTCCGCGCGTCCCACGGGTCGGCCGCCGCATCCCTGGGCCGCCGGAAGCTCCTCACCGCGATGACCATGAACAGGAGGACGCTCGCCGCGATGACGAACGCCCCAGCGGTGGCCACAAGGTTCCAGAAGCCGAGCCCCAGCGAGGCCGGGTAGCTCTGGATCCGCCGCGGCATCCCCTGAAGGCCCAGGATGTGCATGGGCCCGAAGGTGAGGTTGAACCCGACGGCCATGCTCCAGAACTGGATCTTCCCCAAGCGCTCGTCGAGCACCCGGCCGAACATCTTCGGCCACCAGTAGTAGATCCCCGAGAACAGGCCGAAGATCGCCCCGCCCACCAGCACGTAGTGGAAGTGCGCCACGATGTAGTACGTGTCGGTCTGCTGGTAGTCGGCCGGGACCACCGCGTGTGTGACCCCCGACAGCCCGCCGACCACGAACTGCGCGATGAACCCGATGGCGAACAGCATGGGGGTGGTGAACCGGATGTCGCCCTTCCAGAGCGTGCCGAGCCAGTTGAAGATCTTCACGCCGGTCGGCACCGCGATGATCATCGTGGAGACGGCGAAGGCGGTGTTCGCCACGGGCCCCAGGCCGACCGCGAACATGTGGTGCGCCCACACGCCGAACCCGATGAACCCGATGGCGATGCCGGAGAACACCACGAACTGGTAGCCGAACAGGGGCTTGCGGGCGAAGACCGGCAGCACCTCCGAGACGATCCCCATGGCCGGCAGGACCAGGATGTAGACCTCGGGGTGCCCGAACAGCCAAAACATGTGCTGCCACAGCACGGGATCGCCCCCCGCGGCGGGGTCGAAGAAGTGGGTCCCGAACCGCCGGTCGAACAGCATCTGGAACAACCCGACGGTGATGATCGGCAGGGCGAACACCAGCAGGAGCTGGACGACCAGGCCCATCCAGATGAACACGGGCATCCGGAACATCGTCATGCCGGGCGCCCGCATGTTGATGACCGTGACGGACAGGTTCACCGCCGAGGCCGTGGACGCGATGCCCGTCATGATCAGCCCGAGCGAGTAGAACAGCATGTTGTTGCCGGGCTCGACCGTGGACAGGGGCGCGTATCCGAACCACCCCGCGTTCGGCGCGCCGCCCAGGAAGAAGCTGGAGTAGATGAACAGGCCGCCGGCCAGGAACGCCCAATAGGTGAAGGCGTTCAACCGGGGGAACGCCACGTCGCGGGCCCCGATCTGAAGCGGGATCAGGTAGTTGAAGAAGGCCGCGGAGAGCGGCATGACGACGAGGAAGATCATCGTGATGCCGTGCATCGTGAAGAACTCGTTGTAGGCCTCGGCCGACAGGACCGTGCCGTCGGGCCGCGCGAGCTGGAGCCGGATGAGCAGCGCCTCGACCCCACCGATCAGGAAGAACAGGAACGCCGTGAAGCCGTACAGGATCCCGATCCGCTTGTGGTCCACGGTCGTGATCCAGCTCCAGAACCCCGTGGTGGCGGTGGGCCGGCGCAGCCGGCTGCCCCTGCCCACTTCCGCCGGGACGCTCACGCTCGCCATGTCCGCACGACCTCCATCACTGAAGCGTCATCAGGTACGCGACAAGCGCCCTGATCTGGTCCTCGGTCAGGTTGTAGTCGGGCATCCAAGACCCCGGCTTCACGGCCGGGGGGTCCCTCAGCCACCTCGCCAGCTCCTGTCGTGTCATGTCGAAGATGCACCCCGCGAAGCAGTCGCGGCCGGCGAAGTGAGTGAGGTTCGGGCCGCCGATGGACGCCGCCTCGGTCCCCTGGATAGCGTGGCACTCGATGCATCGTCCGTTCAGGAACTCGTTCAGGCCGCTCGCGGCCAGCGAACCCCCG
>JBOGVI010000007.1:0-7776 GCA_050692695.1 Actinomycetota bacterium | reverse complement strand
GGCACCTTCGGGGTCGCTTGAGACGGTGATCCACACCGGACTGCCCGAGGACGTCCGCCCGCTCGCGTTGGCCAGCAGGGTCTCGACCATCTGCTCGGTCATCGTCGGATCCACCGCCACCACCACCGTCTCCTCCTCCACCCGCACGTTCCGGCTGGCCACATCGGGCGATTCCTTCACCACCCGGCGGACCAGGGCCTGGAGGTCGGTCCGGCGGCGGTACGGCCTGAGGGACCCGTCGGCCAGCCGGTCCAGCTCCAGGAGCACGCCGACCATGCGATCGAGCTTGCGGGCGTTGGTGGCGAGCTGTTTGACCAACTCCTGGCCGTCGCGGGAATCGGGATCGTTGTGCCTCAGCGCCAGGGTGACCCCCAGGATCGACGACAGCGGCCGACGCACCTCGGTGGCCACGGCGTCTTGGAGCGCGCTTCGCTCCTGGTCGGGAACGGCTCCCACCGGCAGTTCGGTCTTGGCCACCGCCAGCCTGACCTTGAGCTCCTTCATCTGCCCTTCCAGGACCCCCACCCGCGCGCTTGCGGCCTGGAACCGCTCCTCGCTCAGGCGCGCTCGTTCCTCGGCACCGACGGACTCCCCCCGGGCCTGTTGGAGCTGCTCGAGGAGCTCCGCGTTCTTCGCGGCGGTCTGGGCCGACTGATCCTCCACCGCCCGCGCGCGCACCTCGGCCTGCTTCACCTGAGCCCGTGCCACAAGCTGTCCGCGGGTGGCCCGGCTGGCCTCCTCCTTCGCGGCCTGCAGGCGCTCGGTGGCCTGCCTAGCCTCCTCTTCCGCGGCCCGCATCCGAGCTCAGCCTGCTGCGCCTGAGCCTCCGCGACCGGCAGGCGGGCGGAGGCCTGGCTGGCCTCGTCCTCTGCCGCCTCGAAGCGCTCTGCGAGCTTCGCGCCCTGCTCCTGCGCGGCCTGCGCGCGGAGCTCGGCCTGCCTGACCCGGTTTTCCGCCTGTTTCGCCTCCTCCTCCGCGGCCTCCAGGAGCTCGACGGCCTGCCTGGCCTGCTCCTCCGCGGCCTGCCCGGTGCTTGACCTGCCTGACCTGGTGCTCGGCCGCCCGGGCGCGGAGCTCGGCACACTTGATCTGTTCCTCCTCGGCCAGTAGGCGCTGCGAAGCCTCCTTCAGCTGCTCGGCGGCCTCGGCAACGGCCCAGCCCACGGCGACGATGCGCCGGGCGACCTCGTCGCCTTCGAGCGGGCCGGCCTCGACGTGCATCCTGTCGGTCATCCTCACCTCACCTGCTCGGTCGCTCGGAACGGACTCGCGCCGGGCTCGGACCCCTCGATCGCGGCTTCTTCTTGGTGACGAAGGATCCGGCTTGCTTCGCGGCGAGCCGAGCCTCGTCCTCGGCCGCCTCGGTCGCGGTGCTCCGCTCGCTCCCGGCGAGGAACACGCAGCCGCCGATGCCGAGGGCGAGCAGCAACGATAGGGTCGCCCAAAGCGATCGTCGCTCACGCTTGGCAACGGTTCCCAACACAACGTCTCCGGAGGCTCGTTGGTCGCACGCTGAGTATCGGCACGCGGGTGGTTCGGATGCATCCGCCCTATGACGGATTACTCCGAACTGGCCAGTCCGTCGGTCCACCCCGATCTTGGGTCACCGGACTACGCCTTTCGACCCGCCCGGCTGTGGATGGCCCGTCTCCTGCGTCGAGCCCGGCCCTTTGGGCCGTGTCGGAGGAGGTGGGTAAGCTTCGGCCCATGCTTGCCCTTCGAGCGGATCCCTGGACGCCTGAATACGGCCTTGGGTTCCAGGCCCGGGTGGACGAGACGCCCGCGCGGGCGGACCCGTTGGTCGAGAGGGAGGACTGGGCCCGCCCCGTCGTCCCTGCGCCGGCGGAGCCGGGCACCATGTGGTTCGTGGACGGCGTCCGCCGCGTGGAGCTCCGGTTGATCGCCGACGACGAGGACGGACGCCGGGCTCCGGGGCTGTTCGGGTCGTTCGCCGTGGGGGCCGTGCGGTGCGACGGGCGGGCGGCGTTCGCCGAGCAGGCCGTGGGCCGATCGGTGGTGGTGGGCGGGGGTCTCCGGGCCGATCGGGTGGAGGTGGATGTCGGCGGCGACCGCCTGGCCTACGAGCCGGCCACCGAGCCCGGGACCGATCCCGACGTTCCGCTGTTCGGTCTCCAGAAGTCCATGCAGGCGGCTGAGGCGGCGCTCGCCGCGCGCATCGCCGAAGGCGGGGAGGGCCTGGTGCTCGCGGATGGGCGCCTTGGGTTCCTCGATGCCACCCGAAGCCCCGTGGTCGGGGTGGTGAAGCGGTTCGTGCGGGCCTACCTGGATCCGGAGCAGGACGCGCTTCTGCCCCGGCTTTCCCCGGGGGAGCGAACACCACTGTTCGGACTGGTGTACGAGGGGCAACCGCTCGAGCGTTACGCGTGGTACACGCGGCTCGTGACCCGCAGGCCGGCCTGGCACGACCACGCCGGGCTCGTTCGGTGCGAGGTCCGCGCCGGCGTCGGCCTCGACGGGGCAATGAAGCTCTCCGACCGTGTGAGCGCCTTGCTTCCGGGGTTCGCCGGCCGGCCGGCCGATCCCCGGTTCCCCCAGAACCTGGCGCCGGTCTCGGCCCTCGAGGGATGGCTCCAGCACCGCATGGGACACCGGGGACTGATCCGAAGGGCGCTCACGGCGTGGCTGACCGAGCGGGCGGCGTGAGGGCCGGAGGGGAGCGGCGGTGAACGAGCACGACGTGAGCGAGCGGGTGGGGATGGTGCTTGGCACCGAGGACGCCACGCCTCTTACGTTCTGGGTGGGTATCGCGCCCGAGGCCTACCTCCAGCTCGACGACGCGATCGTCGTGGATACCGAGGTCCCCGGCCGGGGGCCGCTTCGGATCGCCGGCATCGTGCAGGACGTCCGGGCCCGGCACGAGGGCGCGCAGTTCGACACCGACGTGTTCTTGGTGGACCGGGGAGTCCTGCCGGTCGACACCGCCGTGGCCGCCCAGGTGGTCGCCACGCGGTTCGAGCCCGAGATCTTCGTGCCGCCCATGCCGGGGCTGCCGGCGTACCGTGCCCGGGGCAAGGACCGGGACGAGGCCCTGTATTTCGACCAGATGGAGCGGCGCGTCCCGGCGGGCCTTACCCGCGACGGCGAGCCGGTGTTCCTCGACCTCGACTTCCTCGACGGCTCCCGGGGCGCGCACGTGAACATCTCCGGCATCTCCGGCGTCGCCACGAAGACGACGTACGCGCTGTTCCTGCTGTACGCGCTGTTCCACTCGGACGTGCTCGGCCGCTACGCCGCGAATACCAAGGCCATCGTGTTCAACGTAAAGGGCGAGGACCTGATGTGGCTGGACTCGCCGAACGCGAAGCTCCGTGACGCCGACCGCGAGGACTACGGGCGCCTGGGGCTGCCGGCCGGCGCGTTCGAGTCGGTAGGGCTGTGGGCTCCGGTCCGGCCCGACGGGGGCGGGCAGGCCGTCCCGCACGTCGAGGGCCGCTCCAAGGGCATCACCGCCTACTACTGGACGGTTCGCGAGTTCGTCCGAGAGAGGTTCCTGCGGTTCATGTTCGCCGAGGCCGAGGACGAGCGGTCGCAGATCGCCGACCTGGTGGCGCGGGTGGAGTCGTACCTGGACCGCGAGTGCGAGGACGACCCGGAGAACGACGCCACGGTGCTGTTCGGCGGCTACCCGGTCGAGGACTTCGCATCGCTCTGCGAAACCATCCGCGAGCAGGTGGAGGACGACCACTCGCCGTGGCGCGGGCGTCTGTCGGATGCGACCGTCGCGGCCTTCGTCCGGCGCCTGGACGCGGCCCGGTTCCGCATGGGGCACCTGATCTGGGGCCGGCAGGCGGAGCACCCCGAGCGCCACCGGATCGACTGGGAGGCGAACCAGGTGACGGTGGTCGACATCCACAACCTCCACGACCGTGCGAAGCGCTTCGTCACCGGCGTCGTGATCAAGCGGCTGTTCGAGCACAAGGAGCGGATGGGCAGGCGAGAGCCGCTGGCGTTCATCGTGCTCGACGAGCTGAACCGGTACGCCCCACGAGAAGGATGGAGCCCCATCAAGGAGGTACTGCTCGACGTGGCCGAGCGGGGGCGTTCGCTCGGGATGATCCTGGTTGGCGCGGAGCAGACCGCCAGCGAGGTCGAGCGGCGGATCATCGCGAACAGCGCGTTCCGTGTGGTGGGCCGGCTGGACACGGCCGAGGCGCAGCGGAGCGAGTACGGGTTCCTGCCGGCGGTGACGCGCTCCCGGGCCTCCATCCTCAAGCCCGGCTCGATGATCCTCCAGCAGCCGCACATCCCGGTGCCGCTTCAGATCCGCTTCCCCTTCCCGTCGTGGGCCACCCGGGCCGACGAGGCCGCCTCCTCCGGCGGGGATCCCTTCCAGGCGTTCGAGGGGGACTGAGCGGGTGCGGTTCCTGCACACCGCAGACTGGCACATCGGCAAGGCCATCCGGGGACGATCGCGGTACGAGGAGTTCGCGGCCGCGCTCGACCAGGTTGTGGGCATCGCGGGGGAGGAAGGGGTCGATACCGTGCTGCTCGCCGGCGACGTGTACGAGCACCGTGCGGCGGCGCCGGAGGCCGACTCGATCGTCTTCGACGCGCTGCTCCGGCTCCACGACGCCGGCGTCGGGGTGGTGGCGATCCCGGGCAACCACGACTCCGCGTTGCGGCTGGAGGCCCTGGGCAAGCTGCTTCGGCCGATCGGCGCGGACGTCGCGCCCCGGGTCCTGCCGCCGGACCAGGGCGGGATCGTCGAGGTCCCCTCCCGCGACGGTTCCGAGGTGGCGGGGGTGGCCTGCGTGCCGTTCGTCCCGGAGCGCCGGTTCGGGGACGCCGCGGCCCTGTTCCAGGCCTCGGAGAGCTGGTACCTGTCGTACGCCGAGGGCATGGGCGAGCTGCTCGCCGCCATGGGCCGCGGCTTCCGATCGGACCGGGTGAACATCGTCCTGGCCCACCTGTTCACCGATGGCGCGCTGCTCGGAGGCGGCGAGCGTGAGATCACCATCGGGATGTCGTATGCCATCTCGCCGGCCAGGCTGCCCGGCGACGCCGCGTACGTTGCGCTCGGCCACGTCCACACGCCGCAGTCGGTCAAGGGGTCGCCCTCTCCGGCCCGTTACGCCGGCTCGCTGATCCAGCTCGACTTCGGTGAGATCGACCAGAAGAAGTCCGTTTCGGTCGTCGACGCCTCGCCGGGCAAGCCGGCCCGGGTCCGGGAGGTGCCGCTCACGGCGGGCCGATCCCTCGTCGACGTCCGTGGCACGTTCGACGAGATCGTCGCCGCGGCCGAGGATATGGGCGACGCGTACCTGCGGGTGTTCGTGAAGACCGACGGGCCGGTCCCCGGTATCGCCGACCGTGTGCGTGAGGCCCTGCCGAACGCCCTCGACGTGCACCTCGACTACGAGCGACAGGAGCCGGAGCCGGAGGCGGAGCCCGTCTCGTCGCTCCGCCCGCGCGATCAGTTCGTGGCCTACCACCGGGCGCACCATGGAGCGGACCCCCCGCCCAACGTCCTGGAAGCCTTCGACGAGGTCCTGCTCCTCGAGACCGAGGGGGCCTGATGCGCCCGGTCCGCCTGGAGTTGAAGGGGTTCACGGCCTTCCGCGACGTGCAGACCATCGACTTCGGCGCCCTGGACCTGTTCGCCATCGCCGGCCCGACCGGGTCGGGGAAGTCATCGATCCTCGACGCCATCACCTACGCGCTCTACGGGTACGTCGAGCGGGTCGGGAAGCAGGTGGGGCAGCTGGTCAGCCAGGGCCAGCCCCGCATGGCGGTGACCTTCGAGTTCGCCGCGGGGGAGGAGCGGTACCGCGTGACTCGAACAACGCCCTCCAAGGGCGCCACCAAGATCATGCTCGAGCGGTGGGAGGCCGCCGGCTGGCGGCAGGCCGGCGAGGGAGCGGATCATGTTCGGGAGGCCGACGCCATGATTCGGGAGGCGGTCGGGCTCGACTACGACGCGTTCACCCGCTCGGTGCTGTTGCCGCAGGGCAGGTTCGCCGAGTTCCTGGTGGGGGACGCCAAGGACCGGCGCGCCATCCTCACGGAGCTCCTCGGGCTGGAGCTCTTCACCAGGTTGCGCGAGCGAGCCGGCGACCTGGCGCGTGCGTCCGCCGCTTCCGCTCAGGCCAACGAGCGGCTGCTGGAGACCGAGTACGCGGGGGTCACCGAGGAAGCGGTGGCGGAGGCCGAGGCCGTCGCGGAGGCGGCGGCCTCGGCCGAGCGGGCCCTGTCGGAGGCCGAGGCGAAGGCCCGGGAGATCGGCTCGCGGTGGGCCGCCGCCGAGGGAGAGCTCCGGGAGATCAGGCGTTGCGCGGCCGACGCGCGGGCGGCGGCCGGCGCGGTCCACGTGTCGGCCCTGGCGCTCCAAGACCTCGCTGCGGACCTGTTGGAGGCGGAGACGGCGGCCCGAGACATGACGAAGGCGTCGGCCCGTGGGGCGAAGGCCGCCCGGCGCGCCGCGAGCGCCCGGGCCAAGGCGGAAGGGGAGTGGGGCCGGGGGCCGGAGCTGGCCGCCCTGCGGACCAAGGCCGAGGGACTCGCCGAGCGGGAGGAGGCGCTCGGGGAGGCCGTGGCGGAGCACGAGACCGCGGCGGCCCGGCGCCTCTCACTGGAGGAGGCCATCGGCGCCGCGGAAGCGGAGCTGGCCAAACGGGCGGCCGCTGCCCAGAAGGCCGCGGCCGCCCTGGAAGCCGCCCGGGAGGCCGTGGATCGGGCGACCCACGCGGATCTTGTGGCCGCGGTCCGGGCCGGCGTGCAACCGGGCGAGGCCTGCCCGGTGTGCGGCGCTCCCGTCAAGACCCTCCCCAAGACCTCGAGGGGCGCCGGGCTGGACCGGGCTAGGGCGGCCGCGGGGAAGGCGCAGGAAGCCGCGGAGGCGGCGGTGCGGACGACCCGTGAGGCCGAGCGAGTGCGGGACGCGGCCCTCTCGGCCGCCCAGCAGGCGGTCAACGAGATCGAACGGCTCGAGAGAGAGGTTGCCAAGCGGCGGAAGGAGCTCACCACGACCGGGAGGGACGTGGCGAAGGCTTTCGGCGGGATGTTGCCGCTCGACCCGGTCGCCACGCTGGACGTGCGGATCGATCGGCTCGAGGCACTGAAGGACGAGGAGTCGGAGGCCCGGGACGCCGCCCAAGAGGCGGAGCGGGCGGCGAACATGGCCGAGCGGGCTCTCGACGCAATGCTCGGCTCGGTGGGGGAGCATCGAGCCCGCCTGGACGCGATCCCCGGGTCGGGGATCGTGGAGCGAGCCCGAGCGATCGCGGGCGCAGGGTTCACGGCCCCCAGCCTTCCCACGTTAGCGGGGGCGAAGAAGGACGCGGGGGCGGTGCTGGAGCTGGCGGTGGGACTGGCCGACGGCCTGGAGGAGCTCGCGGAAGGCCTGGACGCGCAGGCCGCGGAGCGGGAGGAGGGGGAGCGGCGCTTCCTGGAGGAGGCCGAGGCGGTCGTGGACGGCCTGGTGGAGTCGCCGGGCACGCTCGCGGGGCTGCTCGACGCGGTGGCCGAGGCGTGCCGGACGGCCGCCGCCGTGCGCGCCACCACGCAGAAGGAGGCCTCCGGGATGCGGGAGCGGCTGGACAACGCCGCCAAGCTCCTGGAAGAGGTTGCGGTGGAACGAGGCCGGGCCGCAACGTTCGACGCCCTTTCCAGGGAGCTTCGGGCCGACCGGATCGTGGCCTTCCTCCAGATCGAAGCCCTCCAGATCCTGGCGGCGGGGGGATCCCGGCACCTGTCCACGTTGTCGGGCGGGCGGTACGGGCTGGCGTTCGACGAGGACGAGTTCTTCGTCATCGACAC
>JBOGVI010000006.1:0-3642 GCA_050692695.1 Actinomycetota bacterium | reverse complement strand
GCGCCGAGACCTGTGCCGCCAGTGGGCCCGTCGCCGGCCCCGACGCCCGGCCGGCCGCGTTCGCGACGCCGACCGTCAAAGCCAGTGCCAGGCCGATCACCGCTCCAATCGCGATCCTTCTCGTTGTCATGCCCGTCCTCCTTTCGCCCCCACCGTAGCCGGGGTGTTTGAAGGAGCCGTGAAGGCGGCGAGCGCCGCCGATGAAGCCCGCGGCAACCGAACCGTGAAGGTTGCACCCCCAGCCGGCTCGTTCGCGGCCTCGATCTCGCCGCCGTGGGCCCGCACGAGCTCCCGGGCCACGGTCAGCCCGATGCCGGACCCTCCGGCCCGCGCACCGCGCCCCCGGAAGAAGCGGTCGAACACGTGCGGTAGCTCGTCCGGCGGGATCCCCGGACCGGTGTCCGAGACGCGGACCACCGAACCCCCAGCGCCGGGCTCGAGCCGCACGCGGACCTTCCCTCCCGACGGGGTGTGCTTGAGCGCGTTCGACAGGAGGTTGGAGACGACCTGCCGGATGCGATGGGGATCGGCCTCCACCACAAGGCTCTCCAGGCGCGCCTCGAGGCCCACACCGGCCGCATCGAACGGCCCCGCGAACTCGCGGACGGCCCCCTCCAGGACCTCCCGGAGGTCCACGGGCCGCCGTTCCAGGGAGAAGCCGGCCGCGTCCGCCGAGGCCAGCGCCTCCAGGTCCTCCACCAGGCGGGTGAGCCGCAGCGTCTCTTCGTGGAGAGACGCCAGCGACGGTGACGAGGGCTCGAGCACGCCGTCCTGCATGGCCTCAACCTGGGTCCGCAGGATGGCCAGGGGCGTTCGAAGCTCGTGGGCCACGTCGGCGGCGAAAGTTCGCCGCAGCCGGTCCTCCTCCTCGATGGTGTCGGCCATGGAGTTGAAGGCCCGCGCCATCTCGCCGAACTCGTCCCCGGCCTCGAAGCCCACTCGGCGCGAACCCTCACCCGCCGCCACCGCCCGGGCGGCACGAGTGAGTTCCCGGGCCGGGGCCGTCGCCCGCCGGGCCAAGACCGCGCCCAGGATCAGCGCCACGAGCCCGGCGACGACCCCGCCCCCGACCAGCAGCCGGTTCATCGACGATCGGAAGGAGACGTCCTGGGGCAGCAGGCCGGCCTGGGGAAGCCGGACGTGCAGCGTCCCGACGAGGGTCCCTCCCACCTGGACGGGGATGGCCCGCGGCGGGCCGAGGGGACCGCTCCCCATCATCTGGCGATGCATCTGCGCCATGGCGCTGCCCGCCGGGCCCGAGGAGGGCGACCAGAACGCCCGTCCCGAGGCGTCCGCCAGGCGCACCTCGCCGCCGTCCATGAGCGCGAGAGAGTCAAAGGATCGCAGGTCCGCGAGATCCCACCCGCCCATCCGCACGTAGGAGTCCTTGACGGCCGCGACGAGCTGCTCCTGCCGTGCGGAGCGCTGGTCCTCCAGGTACGACGTGAACCTGGTGCCGAAGGCCAGGTTCACCAGGATCGCCGCGAGTGTGGCCGCGGCGATCCCTACCCCGGCGAAGGCGGCCGCCAGACGGAACGCGAAGGACCTACGCATCGGCCTTGACCCCGAACTTGTAGCCGACCCCCGTCACCGTGACGACGTACGTTGGACCCTTGGGATCCTCACCGAGCTTCCTGCGCAGGTTCTTCACGTGGGCGTCGATGGTCCGCTCGTAGCCGTCGAAGTCGTAGCCCTGGACCTTCGTGATGAGCTCGTAGCGGGAGAACACGCGCCCGGCGTGCGACGCTAGCGCGAGCAGCAAGTCGAACTCGCTCCTGGTGAGCGGGACCGTCCGGCCGGCCACGAGGACCTCTCGGGCTTCCCGATCGATCCGCAGGCCGCCGGCGTCGAAGGAGATCGGCCCGTTCGCCGCGCCGCCGCTCGCCCGCCGAAGCACGGCCTCGACCCTGGCCACCAGCTCCCGGGGGCTGAACGGCTTGACCAGGTAATCGTCGGCGCCGAGGCGAAGGCCCTTCACGCGGTCGTCCTCGCCCGCCTTCGCGGTGAGCATGATGATTGGCACGTCGGAGTGGTCACGGACGGACCGAGCCACCTCCTCGCCGCTCACGTCGGGCAGCATGAGATCCAGGACCACCAGGTCGGGATGCGCCCGCTCCACCGCCTCCAGAGCTCGGTGCCCGGAGTCGGCGACGAGCACCGCGTACCCCTCCCGCTCCAGGTACGACCGAACCAGGTCGCGGATCTTCCGCTCGTCGTCGACGACGAGGATCGTGGCAGTCCCCATTTGGCTCGGCACCCTCCTCCGGCCGACGGTAGAAGCGCCCCGGACCGGCTCTCAGGGCCCTTCGCCCCGCGCCTCAAGGGCCGTTCCGCCTAGTTGTTCCGGGCCCCCTGCGCGATCCAGCTCACGATGAGCTGGATCTGCTCGTCCGGCAGCGGCGGGACGGATGGCGGCATCTGCATCCCCACCGAGAGCAGGTGCTCGACCAGCTCGCTCTCCTCCGGCTCACCCGGCACCACGACTCCTTCCTTGGCCATCACGCCCTCGTAGGAGTCCAGGCGGAGGCCGCCGGGCGGGGGCGAGTGCTCAGGTGCGACGGCGTGGGGCCCGCCGCTGGCCAGGAAGATCGGCAGCACCTCCCGGGAGAAGCTGACCTCCCGGCCGAGCGGTGGCGGCATCTCCCGCATCTCCATCATCTGGCCGACGCGGGCCACGGGCGTGCGGTGGTAGGCGGTCGTGGCTGGCGGGGCCATGAGGTTGCCGTGCGTGCGAGGCGAGCGGCCCACCACCGTGACCAAGCCCGCCCCGATGGCCGCGACCCCCGCCTGCAAACCGATCGGCAGCGCTCGGGCGAGGAACCCCCGGCGCGAGACGGCCCCGACCGGAACGGCGGGGTCCGCCCGGGCCGTTTCGATGCCCTCCGGCACCCCCATCGGCCGTGCGATGGCCAGTACCCGCAGCCCCACGAAGAAGTACACCGTCCACACGAGGCCGATCACCGCGGCCAGGACCCACAGGTTCAGTCCGGGGATGCGGAGCCCGGCTTTCGGCTCGTACAGCTGGGCGTCGCCATGGACGTCGACCATCCCGGATCCCTCGACCGGCCCGAAGCCGTCGCCGCCCTGGAAGACCGCGGTGATCTCGACGTCACCCGAGGACCGCAAATCGGTCTGGATCCTCGCCGTGCCCCTTCGATCGGTGGGGGCGGCGCCGATCACCATGTGGCCCTGGAACTCCTCGCCCCAGACCGCGGGCGCCTCGAAGATCACGAGCGCATCCGGGATGGGGGCGCCGTCGTGCGGATCGGTGAGGGTCGCCCGCACCGTGATGGTGTCGCCCAGCCCGGCCTCCTCCGGGACGAGGACCTCCACGTTCGGGATCTCCGCCTCCCCCGGGCCCTCGCCTCCGTGGCCGGGCTCCGTCATCGTCTCCTGTCCGTGCGGCTCCTCCATCTCGGGGTGCGCCAGGGCCGAGCCGGGCGCCAGGACCACCCCCAGCAGCACGAGCGCGGCAACCGCGAGGAGCCGAAGCCTCATGGCCGGATCACCGCCCCCGTGCCCAGCCCCTCGACCGGCGCCGGCGTCAACACCGGGTGCACGACCTCCGCCTCCTCGTGCTCCCGGATCTCCCAGATGGACACGACTGGGACGACCTTCACGAAGATCGCGATGAGCAGCGCG
>JBOGVI010000005.1:0-6930 GCA_050692695.1 Actinomycetota bacterium | reverse complement strand
GGCCCTGACCTATGCTCCGCCCATGGCCGAGCCCGTCCGGCTGGTGGAGCTTCGGGTGCTGGAGGGCCCGAACCTCTACTTCACCCGTCCGGCGGTCAAGGTGACGCTTGCCGTCCCAGGCTGGCTGGGAGCCAAGGATTCCCGGGCCGCGTCGGTCGCCGCCGCCCTGGCGCTTCCCACCGGCGGGAGCCCCGGCCGCGCCGGGAGCGGGGAACGGAGGCGGTTCGTGGCCCGGCTCGCCTCTCAACTGACGCGGCGGGTGGCCCAGGCGTCGCACGTCCGGCTGGCCGTGCGCGGCCGGACCGGGTCGGAGCCCGACCAGACCGTCGTGGCGTTCCCCTGGCGCCGGCGCGGCTCGGCCGAGGCATTGGGCCGGGAGGTCGCCGTGCTGATGGACGCGCTTCTCTCCTCCCGGCGCTCCCCCCGCCGGCTAGTCGACGAGGCCGCGAAACGCGTCGATGCCGCGGACCCCGGTCCCGAGCCTTCCGTCGCCGACCCGGACATCCCGGTGATCTCGGTGACGGGCACGAACGGCAAGACCACGACGGTCCGCCTCCTGGCGCACCTCGTTCGGGCCGCGGGCCATTCCGTCGCGTTTTCGTCCACGGATGGCGTGTACCTGGACGACCGCCTGGTGGAGGCGGGCGACTACTCCGGGTTCGGCGGCGCCAACATGGCCTTGGCCCAGGATCCCGACGTCGCCGTCCTGGAGACGGCGCGGGGCGGGATCCTCCTTCGGGGCATCGGCGTGTTGCACAACGACGTCGCCGTCGTGACGAACGTGTCGGCCGACCACCTCGACCTGCACGGGATCCACACCCTGGACCAGCTGGCCGAAGTGAAGGCCACGATCACGCGGATCACGCGGCCCGGTGGGTGGGACGTCCTGAACGCCGACGACCCGCGCGTGTTGTCGATGCGGAGGGGGTCGAGCGGGAGGGTCTGGCTGTTCTCGCTCGACCCCGATCACCCGGCGATCCGCGCGGTCCTGGCCGAGCTTGGCCGGGCCATGACCATCCTCGACGGACGGATGACGATTCTGGAGGGCTCCGGTGCGCGCCCCCTGGTGCGGGTGGAGGATGTCCCGGTCACGATCGCCGGGGTTTCCGGCCACAACGTTCAGAACGCCATGGCTGCGGCGGCCGCAGCGCTCGCGATCGGGTTGCCGCAGCAGGCGGTCGTTCGCGGCCTTCGCACGTTCGTCCTAGATCCGGAGCGCAACCCCGGGCGGGCCAACCTGTTCACGCTCGACGGCCGGGTGGTGGTGATCGACTACGCCCACAACGAGGCCGGGATGATGGGGCTCACCGAGCTCTGCCACGGCCTGCGCCGCAAGGGTCGAGAGGTCTGGCTCGCGTTCTGCACCGCCGGTGACCGGCGGGGCGACATCATCCACGCGTTCGCCTACCGCGCCGCGCGAGGCGCCGACCACGTGGCCGTGGCGGAGCTGTCGCGGTACCTGCGGGGCCGCGACCCCCAGGACATCGTGGAGCGCCTCCGGGCCGGAGCCGTCGACGGAGGGGCGATCGAGGTGCCGGTCTTCCCCGACGAGGTCCACGCCCTGGTGTGGATGGTCGAGCAAGCCAAGCGCGGCGACGTGGTAGCCGTCACGGCACTGGGCCAGCGCCCGGAGATCTTCGCCTGGCTCGAGGAGCGAGGAGCGAGGCGCCTGGGCCCCGGGGACGTCCGCCGGCTGGTCCGCGCGGTCCGGGCGTCGCGTGTCAACGGGTCCGATCCCGATTAGCGGAACCGCGCATCCGGCTCCTGCCGGAGGGACGAGCCGCTGGTCGGCTAGCCGGTCTGGTGACGTCCGGTACGGATTCGTCCGCGGTCCGGAACCGTCAACGATCGGCGCGGGCCTCGGCGCACGGCACACACAAGACGGCCCACGGCATCGCCTCGAGTCGCTCCCGAGGGATCGGCGCGCTGCACCCGTCGCACACGCCATGCGTGCCGTCGGCCAACTTGGCAAGGGCGCGCTCGACGTCGCGGAGCTTCGTAGCGAGCGACTTCGCTGCCGACGTCCGCGTGATCCGTTCGACGGCCTCGACGGTCCCGTCGCCGATCCGCTTGCCGAAGGAGACGGTCGCCGTCGGGTCCCGAGGAATGTCGGTGAGGCGGCGGATCTCCTCTTCGAGCTCGTCCCGGCGGGCCTCTAGCACGCCGTCGATCTCACGGTCGTCCATAGCTGCGCAGCGTTCCCGAGGGCGCTACAGCCCGGTCTCGGGTGCCAGCCGGATGAAGTCGGGATCGCCGCCCACGGCGATGAACTGCCCGTCGCCCTCGGGCGCCTGGAGCACCTTCGGAGCGGCCAGGGACCGCCGGGCCTCAACCTCCTTGAAAACCTCCGTCGCATAGTCCACGCAGAGCACGACGAGGTCGCCGGGCCGGCTCCGGTCCAGGGCCCGCCGGGTGGCCTCGATCTCCTCCAGCGCGATCTCGACGCTTCCGGCCCGGGCCCCCTCGCGCATGGCCTCCCGAACGCCTTCCAGGATCAGGGCCGCGGTCTCCGCGCGCTTGCGTCCTCTCGTGTTGCGGTCCTCGCGGATGATGACGTCGTCGAAGAACCGGGCGGCCACCCTCCCCAGCTCTCGCATGTCGTCGTCCCGCCGGTCGCCGGCCGTCGCCACCACGGCCAGCCGGAGGTTCGCCGTCCACGACACCTCCCCCGGCCGCCCGCCTGGGTGCTCGCCGGTCATGCGCTCCACGAACTCCCCCAGGCTCCGCAGCGCGTGCGGGTTGTGCGCGTAGTCGATCAGCACCCTCACGCCGTTCATGTCGATCAGGTTCAGCCGCCCCGGGGCCTGGTAGATGCTCGTGGTGAAGGTCCGCAACCCCTGGCGGATGTCGTGGAGGTGCGCTCCCGCGGCGTGGGCGGCGGCCGCGGCGGCCAGGGCGTTCTGGACGTTCATCCTGGCCCGGCCCTCGAACGTGGCGGGCAGCGTATGGACCCAGGCCACCGGCATGATCCGGCGGCCCTCCTTGATCACGATCATCTCGCCGAGCGGCCCCTTGTCCAGGACCACCGCCTTTCGGCCCCGGCGGACCCATCGGTCCACGAACTCGTTCTCGCGCATCGAGAACAGGATCACCGAGCCCGAGCAGGCCTTGCGCATCTCGAGAACCAGCGGGTCGTCGGCGTTCAGCACGGCCCATCCGGTCTTCGGCACGGCCTCCACGATCACCTGCTTCACCTGGGCGAGCTGCTCGATGGTGTCGATCCCTTTCAGGCCGAGGTGGTCGCCGGCCACGTTCAGCACCACGGCCACGTCGTTCTCCCCGTACCCCAGCCCCTCGCGCAGGATGCCTCCCCGGGCCACCTCGAACACGGCGAAGTCCACCCGCGGGTTTTGGAGCACCATCTGCGCTGACTTCGGGCCGCTCGCGTCGACCCGCTTCACCAGGCGCTCGTCGATGTAGATGCCGTCGGTCGAGGTCAGGCCGACCTTGCGCCCCATGCCCCGAAAGATGTGGGCGATCATGCGCACAGTGGTGGTTTTCCCGTTCGTACCGGTCACCGCGACGGTGGGGATCCTGGCCGGCGTCCCCGGCGGGAACAGCCCGTCGATCACGTGCTTGGCCACGTACTGGGCCTCGCCCTCGGTGGGATGCGTGTGCATCCGGAATCCCGGCGCCGCGTTCACCTCCACGATGGAGCCGCCGGTCTCGCGCACCGGCTGCGTGATGTCGGGGGCCAGGAAGTCGATGCCTGCCACGTCCAGGCCCACCACGCGGGCGGCCTCCTCGGCGATCTCCACGTTGTCCTCGTGGGCGTCCCACGTCCGGTCGATGGAGATGCCGCCGGTGGACAGATTGCCGGTGGCCACGAGCTTGACGAAGGCCCCTTCCGTCGGGATGTCGTCGACCGTGAGGCCCTGTTTCTTCAGCAGCTCGATGGCCGCCTCGTCGACCTTGATCTTCGTCAGGATCTTCTCGTGGCCGATCCCGCGCCGAGGATCGGCGTTCGTCATCTCGACGAGGTCACCGATGGTGTGCGCGCCGTCTCCGGTCACGTGAGCCGGCACGCGCTCCGCCACGGCCACCATGTGCCCTCCGATCACCAGGACCCGGTAGTCGTTGCCGGTGACGTGGCTCTCCACCACGACGTCGCCCCGTCGGGCCTCCTTGACCGCTCGCTTGAACCCGCCGCGCACGTCGCGCTCGGTCCGGAGGTCCAGCGAGACCCCTCGGCCGTGGTTCCCGTCGAGCGGCTTCGTGACCACGGGGAACCCGATGCGCTTGGCCGCCGCAACGGCCTCGTCGTCCGTGCGGGCCACGTCGCCCCGGGGGACCGGCAGGCCCGCCGCCGACAGGAGCCGCCGGGTTGTCTCCTTGTCGCTCGCGATGTCCACGGCGAGCGACGACGTCTTGGAGGTCATGGTGGCACGGATCCGTTGCTGGTACCGGCCCCACCCCAGCTGCACGAGCGAGGCTTCGTTCAGCCGGATCCATGGGATGTCGCGGCTCGCGGCCTCGTCGATGAGGGCCTGTGTGGAGGGGCCGAACGCCCGCCGCTCCGCGAGGCGGATGAGTTGCTCCAGCTCCATTCGGAAGTCGAACCCCGGCTCCGGCCTGACCAGGTGGTTGGCCACTCGGACGGCGAGCTCGCCTGCGGCCAGGCCCACTCGCTCCTCCCAGTAGCCGAAGATCACGTTGTACCGGCCGGGCGGGCCCGCGCTGCGGGTCTTGCCCCGGTACACGTGGGACCCCGACTCGCGCTGGAGCTCCAGCGCGATGTGCTCGGTCACGTGCCCCAGCCACGTGCCCTCCCGAAGGCGCTCCACGAACCCGCCGGGCTTCCCCAGCGAGCACGTGTGCTCCCGCAGGCCCGGCAGAAGATCGAGGAGCCGGTCGTTGAATCCCTTGAGCGTGTTGGAGGGCCAGCGCTCCAGCGACCCCAGGTCGACGAGGAGCCGGACGCACGGTTCGTAGGACCAGTAGTTCGGACCCCGGAACACCCGGGCCTCCAGGACCTTCAGGTCCGGCTTGGCCGATGGCCGCTTGGGGGTCGGTTCGCGCTTCGGGCTATCCTCGTCGTCCTCGGGCCGCGGCCGGGTGGCACTCATTCCGATGCCTCCCGCTCCTGCCCCCGGACCCCTCCGGGGAGCAGCTTCCGGGCCCGGAGGTCGAACCAGTAGGCCGACGGCAGCGAGTGCAGCACCACACCCGACATCATGAGCGGGCGATGGCCCTTGCCCTGGTGGGCGTCGGTGCGCACATGCGAGCCATCAACGATCGTCACGGCGCCGCGCCCGATGACCTCCATGGTCTGATCGGCGTACACGATCGCCGCGGTGTCCTCGTCGAGACCCACGCCCAGGAGCGAGGGCGAGTGCGCAACGACCGAGAGCAGCCGGCCGATGCGGCCCCGCTGCTCGAAGTGCTGGTCGATCACGATGTGGTCGAGCAACCCGAGGCCGGCCGAGAGCTGGGCCATCCGGTGCTTCGGCGTCGGCCCGGGCCTCCCGAAGGCCATCATGTGCGAGGCAAGGGCGCTCGCTCCGGCGGAGGTTCCCGCGATCACCGCGCCGCGGTCGTGAGCCAGGAACAGCGATGTCCCCAGCCGGGTCCCGCCCACCGCGGCCGAGAGCCGGAGCTGGTTGCCGCCAGTGAGGAAGATCCCCGTGGCGTCGGCGAGGGCCGCTGCGACCTCCGGGTCGTTCGCCTGCTCCCGGTCCTCCGGCCGCAGCCCCGTGACCTGGCCGACGTCCAACCCCGCGAGCAGCTCCCGATACATCTCTGTGGCGACGTCGCCCAGCGAGGAAGCCGTGGAGATCACCACGACGCTTGCGCCGGCGCCCCCGGCGAATTGGGCGAACCGCGACAGGATGGCCTTGTCGCGCTGCTTGTCCTCGGCCCCGCCGATCAGCATGATCGGGCCCCCGCCGTGAGCGTGTCCCTGATGCTGGCCCGACGCCTTGTCCACTGTCATGCGTGGAAGTGTAGCCGCCGCGTTTGGGTGGATCAGCCCGGACGCACGCTCCGCTCCTGGGACCCCGGCGGCCGAAGGATCAGCCGGTCGTGGGGTTCGACCACGTCCACGATCCCGTCGAGGCCCTCCTCCACGAAGAGGTCGAATCCGTCGCCTCGCACCAGCTGGTCCCCGTCCCGCGGTTCGTCGGTGAGGGCGAACTCTACACCGTCACCGGCTCGGGAGACTCGGACGGTTGCCGCGGGGTTGAACCGCCGAGCCGCCTCGTGCGTCCGCTGGAGGATGTCTTTAGCCCAGGCCGTGAACTCGATCACACCCCGATGCTAGCGGAGGCGCTCCGTCACATCCGGGGCATCCGACCGCCAGCTCCGGGCGTCGCGGGAGTCGTGGCCACGCGTCGCTGCCGCGAGCCACAGCATGGCCACGAGGCCGACGCTCAGGAAGTACCCGAGCCAGTCCATGGCGCTCACCTCCCTTCGACGGCGCCGGCCAGCAGCCGGAAGCCCGCCGATACGATCCGAACCGGCGAAGCGAGCCGTCGCGTGGTCCCCGGCGTCGGGCCCACCAGGGGCGCCCGGGGACGCCCCGAGGCCTCCCTGGCCTCACGGCGGAGTTGCTCCACCCGTTCCAGGGCCATTTCCGGTGCGAGGATCGGGAACATCGCTCACCTCCTGGTCGTCCGATCGTAACCGGTGTATCTTGTAACCGCTATGAAGAGTACATCGGTTATCGTAACTAGTCAAGGCAGAACGGTGGTATACCACCAGAGTTGGCCCCAGCAGATCGAGTCTTAGAACGCCAGAACAAGAGGGAACGTGAGATGAGGACCGCGGAGCGGAAGCGAGACGTCGATAACAGCCCCCCAGCACCAGGGGATGTGGAGCTCGTCAGGAGCTTCCTGTCCCTCCACGACCACGAGGGGGACGACGAGGGGAGCCTGCCCCCCTCGCACCGGTCGCTCCGCGAGTTCTTCGTGGAGCGAGGCCTCCTTCGGTCCG
>JBOGVI010000004.1:0-12193 GCA_050692695.1 Actinomycetota bacterium | reverse complement strand
CGCCGTCGTGATCGGCGCGCTCGCGGTCGCGGAGGGGAAGGCGGAGGCCCTGGAGGCCGCCGGCGCCGTCGTTGATGTCCTCCCGAACGGCGCCTGGCACCCGTCCGACCTCGACGGTGCGTTCATCTGCGTGGCGTCTTCGCGCGACCCGCGAGAGCGCGACGCCATCGCCCGGGCCGCCCGGGAGCGAGGCGTGCTCGTCAACGTCATGGACGACGTCCCGAACTGCGACTTCGCGGCCCCGGCCGTGGTCCGGCGAGGAGAGCTCGTGCTGGCCATCTCCACCGGAGGCCGGTCCCCCGCGCTGGCCCGCAAGCTCCGGGAGGAGCTGGAGGAGCGGCTCGGGGCGGAATGGGAGGGTGTACTTGAGGTCCTCACGGACGTTCGCCTGCAGACCCGGCCGCTCCTTCCCGACCCCCGCGAGCGAGCGCGGCGTTGGAACCGCGCGCTCGACCTTGATGAGGCGGCCCGGCTCGTCGGATCGGGGCGACGTGATGAGCTCCAGACCCTCCTGATCGAACGCCTCCTCTCGTCGGTGGACGTGGCATGAGCGGGATCGTGTATCTGGTTGGCGCGGGACCCGGCGACCCCCGGCTCATCACGCTCCGGGGCGCCGAGGTGCTGCGGGGGGCCGACGTGATCGTGTACGACCGCCTGGCGTCCCCCCGGCTGCTCGACCTCGCGCCCGCTCGCGCCGAGCGCGTGTACGTAGGGAAGGAACCCGGGAGGGCCGCCCTCGCACAGGACGAGATCGACCGCCTGCTGGTGTCGAGGGCCCTCGAAGGCGATGTCGTGGTCCGGCTGAAGGGCGGCGACCCATTCGTGTTCGGCCGGGGTGGTGAGGAGGCGCTGGCGTGCGCGCGCGCCGGCGTAGCGTTCGAGGTCGTGCCGGGCGTGACGTCAGGGGTCGCGGCCCCGGCCTACGCGGGCATCCCCGTGACCCACCGAGGCCTGGCACGGAGCTTCGCCGTGGTCACGGCCAGCACCGCGCACGGGGACGAGGTCGACCTCGGTCGCGTCGCCACAGCCGTCGACACCCTGGTCGTTCTGATGGCGGCGGGGAAGCTCGAGCGGACCTGCCGCGAGCTGATCGACGCCGGTCGGCCGGAAGACGAACCCGCCGCCATCGTCCAGTGGGCGGCCACCGAGGACCAGCGCTCCGTCGTCGGGACCCTGTCGGATCTCCCCACCCTGGCCCGAGCCGTCTCGATCGGCCCCCCGGCCACCCTGGTGGTCGGGCCCGTGGCGGCCCTGGGGCATGAGCTGGCCTGGCGCCCCGAGGGCCTTTCGACCGCGACCCTCTCGCCCGGGGGATAATCGAGCGCGTTCCGCCCGAGAGGAGGCCGTCATGGCCGATACGAACTGGGAACGCTACGCGGCCGGTACCGGGCTGGGGGCGGCCGTGCTGCTGTGGGTCCAGGCGTTCGTGGCCCCCCTGTACCCGGGCTTCGACGACCCCCCGCTCGAGGTGGCCCGGTACTACCAGTCGAACGCCGCCGCGATCCGCGTGCAGATGCTGCTCACCGGATTGGCCGGGATCCTCTTCCTGTGGTTCCTGGGCAGCCTTCGCGCACACCTGCGGCGGGCGGAAGGGGACGCCGGCCGGGTGTCGGCCGTGGCGTTCGGCGCGGGGATCGCCGCGCTCGGACCCGCCTCCGTCGCGGTGATCTCCACGGTCACCGCGGCGCATCTCGCGGGTACCGGCCTGCCCGTGTCGGCCATGACCGGCCCCCGAGAGGCGAGGCTCCTCGCGGGGCTTGTCGCCGTGGCGCCCCTGAACGACATGCGGTTGCTCGCGTACGCGCTCGGCTGGTTCGCCCTGGCGCCGCTGCTTGCGGCCACCGCCGTGGTCACGGCGCGGTCGGGAGCCTTCCCCCGGTGGCACATGTACGCGACCTACGGGATGTTCCTGCTGTCGTTCGTCGCGGCCCTGTCCGTGCTCTTGGAGAGCGGCCCGTTTGCCCCGGGCGGCGGATACAACCTCGTACTGTTCGGGCTGTTCGTCCTTTGGCTCGGCGCCACCAGCTGGCTGATGACGTGGCCGCTCACCGCGGCTACCAAGAAACCGGAGGAAACTGCAGAGCTGGAACCGCCGCCGGCGGCCTGAAGCGAGCGCCGGAGGAAACCCGGCGGAACACTAACCCGAAGGCCGCTCATGACCTTGCCCGCCACTCCTGATCCAGCATCGAGTACACGACCAGATCGACGTACCCCACCGCCGTCTTCCCCGCCTGCCGGAGCACGGCTTCCTGCGTGAAGCCGAGCCTCTCCGGGACGGCCCGGCTCCTGGCATTGTCGGGGGCGGCGTGGATCGTGATGCGGTGCAGCCGCAGCTCGCCGAACCCACGATCGACGAGCGCCCGGCACGCTCTCGTCACCAGGCCCCGGCCTTCGAACGACCTGCCCAGCCAGTACCCGATGTCCGCCCCATCGTTCAGAAGGTCCAGGTGCATCCCGGTGCCACCCGCGAGCTCGCCTCGTTCCCAGATGCCGTAGCCTTCCTCCTTCAGGTCCGCCGAGGAGAGCACGGTCTTCACCCAGGCTCGTTCGTCCTCGGCGGTCCGCACGCCGTCCACCCACGGGAGCCAGCGTCGCAAGCGCTCCCGCTCCGCATCGACCAGCGCGAACAGCGTCTCCGCATCCCGCAAGGAATACTGGCGGAGCTCGGCGCCGTCGCCGAGGTCCAGACGGATCGACTTCACGATGAAGGCTTGGCCGCGGCGGCCCGCTTCTGCCGCTCCTCCTCCTGGAGCACACGGCGCAGGACCTTGCCGATCAGCGTCTCCGGCAGCGAGTCCCGGAACTCGATCTGCTTCGGCACCCGGTATCCGGCGAGGCCGTTCGCCGGATCGCGGGCCCACGCCACGATCTCGTCGGCCGTGGCCGTCTCTCCCGGCCGAAGGACGATGTAGGCCTTCACCGCCTCCCCGGTCTCCTCGTCCGGCACGCCGGCTACGCCCACCTTCAGGATCTTGGGATGCCGGTACAGGACATCCTCGACCTCGGTCGGGTACACATTGAACCCGGAGACGATGATCATCTCCTTGATGCGGTCCACGATCCGGAAGTACCCGTCTGGATCCATGATCGCCACGTCGCCGGTGTGCAGCCACCCGCTCCGGATCATGAGCGCGGTCTCGTCCGGTCGGTTCCAGTAGCCCAGCATGACCTGAGGACCCCGGATGCACAGCTCGCCGGGCTGGCCCGGCTCCACCTCCCGGTCCGGCGCCTCCAGGCGAACGATCTTGCAGTCCGTGTCCGGGATGGGGAGCCCGATCGTCCCCGTCCGGACGCGACCCCCGATTGGGTTGGCGTGTGTGACCGGCGAGGCCTCGGTGAGGCCGTACCCCTCCACGAGCTGGGCGCCGCCGGTGATCTCGTGGAACTTCTCGGCCACGGCCTGCGGCAGCGGCGCGGCCCCCGACACGCAAGCCTTGACCGAACGGAGGTCGTACTTGCGGGTCTCCGGGGCCTCGTTCAGGCGCTGGTACAGGCGTGGGGCGCCGGGGAACAGCGAGGGCTTCTCCTTCGCCAGCGCCTTCAGCACCAGGTGAAGATCGAACCGGGGGACGAGCACGAGCTTGGCGGCGTTCAGGATGCTCAGGTTCAACTCGGTGGTCATCCCGTAGGAGTGGAAGAACGGCAGGACGCACATGACGGCGTCCTCGCCCTCGACGATGATCGGGAACCACGAGGTGGCCTGCATGGTGTTCGCCACCAGGTTGAAATGCGAGAGCATGGCGCCCTTCGACAGCCCGGTCGTCCCGCCGGTATAGATGAACCCTGCCGGGTCGTTCTCGGGGTCCACGGTGGCCACGGCCGGGGGCGGACCGGCCGCCTTCATCAACGCAGACCACCACTTCACCCGGGCCCCTCCCGGGACCGGCGGCCACGGCTTGCCCTCGTGTTTCGCCTCCCGTTTGAACTTGAGCGGCGCGAGCTGCTTCAGGGGGAACCGCATATAGTCGGTGATCTTCGTGGCGATCACGTCGTGCAAACCGAGGCCACGGAACACCGGCTCGAAGTTCGGATACAGCTGGTCCAGCACCACCAGGACCTGGATCCCCGCGTCCTTCAGTTGGTGCTCCATCTCCCGCTGCGTGTACAGGGGGTTGTTCCCGACCAGGACGGCCCCGATCCGCATCGTCGCGTAGTAGGCGATCACGTACTGGGGCGCGTTCGGCAGGATCAGCCCGACCCGGTCGCCCTTGGCAATCCCGAGGGCGGAGAGCACCGCGGAGAACCGCTCCACCTCGGTCAGCAGGAACCGGTAGGACATGTGGCGGCCGAACCACGCCATGGCCGGGCGGTCGGGGAATCGCCGGGCGGAGTTCTCGAGCATGGAGAACACGGAGGCCTGCGGGTACGGCTCGAGCGTGCGGGGTACCCCGGCCGGGTAGCTCGCGAACCATGGGCGGTGCTCGGTCACGGCGACATCATTCCAGAACCGGGCCGGCCCGCTCAACGCGCAAACTCAGACGTGGCTCCGTTCGGATAGGCTGCCCGCCGATGACGGGGTGGGTGGAGCGGGTGCGCCAGGCGGTCGAACGGGCCGTGCCTCCCGTGGAGGGCGAACTCCGTGTGGCCGGGCTCCGCCGCCCGGTCGAGGTGATCCGTGACCGCTGGGGCGTCCCGCACATCTACGCGGAGAGCCTGGACGACCTGTTCCTGGCCCAGGGATTCGTGGTCGCCTCCGAGCGACTGTTCCAGCTCGACACGGCGCTTCGCCTGGCGAACGGGAGGCTGGCCACGATGTTCAGCGAGCTCGTCGTGCCCATGGACCGGTTCGCACGCACGGTGGGCTGGAACCGGGCCGGTGCGAAGATCGCGGCGGGCTACGACGGCCTGTCCCGGCGGATGACCGCCTCGTTCCGGGCCGGCGTCGGCGCGTGGCTCGAGATGATGCCGGCCGTGCCCGTCGAGTACGTCGTGCTCGACCTGGAGCCGGAGATCCCCGACGACGACGCGTCCTGGGCGTCTGTGGCCGCGTTCATGAGCTGGGGCCTCTCCGGGAACTGGGACAACGAGCTCCTTCGGGCGGAGATCGTCGAGCGCTTGGGGTGGGAGGCCGCGCTCGACCTGTTTCCGGACATGCCGGCGGAGCCCGGGCCGGTGGTGGCCGGTACGCTCCCCCGCCCCTCGCCGCTCGACCTGCTGGCCGCCGCCCCACCCCGGCCGCCCGGCCAGGGCTCGAACAACTGGGTCGTCGCCGGTTCGCGAACCGTCACCGGCAAGCCCCTGCTGGCGAACGACCCGCACCTCGTGACGCAGATGCCCTCGGTGTGGATCGAGGTGCACCGCTCCGGGCCTGGCTACGAGGCCTCCGGAGTGTCGCTGCCGTTCTCGCAGGGGGTGCTCATCGGGCGAAACGCCCATCACGCGTGGGGGCTCACCAACGTGGGCGGCGACACCCAGGACCTTTACCTCGAGCGGCTGAAGGACGACGGAACCGCCGCGCTGTACCGGGGCGAGTGGGAGCCGGTCACGGTCCACCGCGAGGAGATCCACGTTCGGGGGCGTGACGAGCCGGAGGTGCTTGAGGTCCGCGAGACCCGCCACGGGCCGATCCTCGACTCGTACCTCGTGGGGATTCAGAACCCGACCGTGGTCGAGGGCGGCGTCCGGGAGACCTACGCGCTCCAGTGGACCGGGCACGAGCACGCCGTCCTGCCGTCGACGGTGTTCCGGATGGCCACCGCATCGAGCTTCCAGGAGTTCCGCGAGGCCTTGCGCACGTGGGGCTGCCCCGGCCAGAACGTCGTTTACGCCGATGTCACTGGGACGATCGGCTACCAGTGCACCGGCCTGTACCCCGTGCGGCGAGAGGGCGACGGCACGATCCCGGTTCCCGGGTGGACGGCGGAGTTCGAGTGGGACGGCTTCGTCCCGTTCGAGGAACTCCCCTGGAACATCGATCCGGAGAACGGATTCCTGGCCACCGCGAACAACCGGATCCACGACGACTCGTATCCCCACCTGATCGGCCGCGACTTCCTGCCCTCCTTCCGGGCCCGGCGGATCGTCCAGCTCCTGACGGGGATCGAGAGGCACTCGAAAAGCACCCTCGCCGCGATGCAATCGGACACGATGTCCATCCCGGCCCGGGAGATCACGCGGCATCTGTTGGAGGTCGAGCCCGCCGGCGGCCGGCAGAAGGAGGCCATCTCGTACCTGGAGGCCTGGGACGGCGACCTGGCTGCCGACTCCGTGGCCGCGTGCATCTACGAGGCCTGGTCGAAGCACATCGCCCGAGCGGTGCTCGTGCCGAGGCTCGGCGACCGCCTCTACGCGCACTACTACGGACAGCGCGACGGGTCGAACTCCTTCCAGTTCCAGGTCCTGCCGAACCTGCTTTCCTTCCCGACCGCCCGGTGGTTCGGGGCCGACGGTCCGGGGGCCCGGGACGAAGTGCTGCGCCGAGCCCTGGACGACGCCATCGACGAGCTCGCCCACCACCTGGGTGAGGACATGAGCTCGTGGCGGTGGGGAGCGCTTCACCGGGCCGTCTTCGCCGGACCGTTGGCCATGATCCCCGACGTCGCCGAGCTTTTCACCGGCGGGGTGGTCGAGGCGGGCGGTGACGAGCAGACCCTCAATCAAGGAGCCTTCGAGCCCGAGCGTTCCTACGACGTGGCCGTGCTCCCCTCGTGGCGCCAGATCGTGGACCTGACGGACCCGGACGCGTCGGTGGGGATCCACACTACCGGCCAGTCCGGACACCCGGGCTCACCGCACTGGAACGATCTCATGCCGCTGTGGGCCAGAGGCGAGTATCATCCGCTTCCGTTCTCGCGGGAAGCGGTGCAGGCGAACGCCGAGGCCACCACGGCCCTCCTGCCGCGGTAACCTTGCCGGGCCATGCCGGAGTCCCGAGGCCGCCAGAGGCAGCGGCGCCGCCCGTACGTGCAGCAGCCCACGAAGCGCAAGCCCAAGCCCAGCCCCAAGTGGTTCGGGTTCCTGATCATCGGGTTGATGGCCGCGGGCGTGATCGTGATCGTCCTGAACTACATGGGGATCACGCCGGGAGGCACCCGGAACCTGTGGCTGTGGGCGGGCCTCGGCCTCATCGCCCTGGGGTTCGTGGGCGCCACCCAGTGGCGCTGAAGAACGCTCGCCCTGCCGGCGCGGAAGGAATCACACTCGTGTGATCTTCCACAGGCGGTCCACATCTGGGGAGAACCACAGGCCTGTGATTCGCGGATCCGGGGCGCCTCGGCGGCGGCGGCCGGAGCCGGCGGGAAGTGTGGAAAACCAGCCCTCCCGCTCTGGAGAAGCTCGGGAAAACGTGTGGATCAGGTGGGGGCGATGCCGCCTGGCGCCGGGCGATGCACGACCTGCATGGGCTCGCCGCAGTGTCGGGGGATCTGGAGCTCGCCCAGCCGGGTGACGCGGAACTCCGTGCCGCACTCCCGGCACACCAGGAACACCTCCAGGTCCTCCACGTCCTCGACCTCGGGCTCTTCCCTGGGTCCCGGCCCCGAGGCCACCCTGAGGGCGGTGACTCCCACCCAGGCGATCACCACCCCGATCAGGATGGCAGCGAGGATGACCCACCAGTTCACGGGAGGCGTTCCACGATCGTCGCGTTCGCCATCCCGCCCCCCTCGCACATCACCTGGAGGCCGAACCGGCCCTCCCGGCGCTCCAGCTCGCTCACCAGGTCCGCCATGAGCTTCGCCCCGGTCGCCCCCACCGGGTGGCCCATAGCGATCGCCCCGCCGTTCGGGTTGACGTGCTCTTCGAACCAGTCGTCGAGGATGCCCAGCTCCCGCTTCCACGCCAATACCACCGAAGCGAAGGCCTCGTTGATCTCCACGACGTCGACGTCCTCGAGGCGGAGACCGGCCCGGTCCAGTACCTTCCGCGTCGCCGGAATGGGACCGGTCAGCATGTACACCGGATCGTCCCCCACCACGGCGAACGAGACGAGCCGGGCCCGTGGCGAAAGCCCGAGCGCCTCGGCCCCGTCCCGCGAGGCCACCAGCACGGCCGCGGCCCCGTCGGAGATCTGAGACGAGTTCCCCGCGGTCACCGTCCAGCCGATCCGCCCCGGGAACACCTCGTCGAAGGTGTCGGCGCGGAAGGCCGGCTCCAGCGCCCGCATCCGGGCCCGGTCCGGCGCCATCCGGATGCCCTCATCGTGTTCCAGGAGCCCGCCGCCCCCATCCGGTTGGACCGGAACGAGGTGCCTGCGGAACCGCCCGTCGCGCGTCGCGCCCGCCGCCCGGGCGTGCGAGCGGAACCCGAAGTCGTCTTGCTCCTCCCGGGAGATCCCCCACTTCGCGGCGATCAGCTCGGCGGAGACGCCTTGGGGAACGAGCTTTCCCTCGTAGCGCAGGGCCAGTGACGGCGGGAAGGGCGTGCCGCCCGCCGCGGACGACCCCAGGGGGACCCGGGTCATGTGCTCCACCCCCGAGGCCACCGCCAGGTCGTACGCCCCGGCCAGCACTCCCTGAGCGGCGAAGTGGACGGCCTGCTGGGAGGACCCGCATTGCCGGTCCACGGTCGTGGACGGGACGGTCTCCGGCAGCCCCGCCGCAAGCCACGCGTTTCGCGCCACGTTCAGGGATTGATCGCCGATCTGGGAGACGCATCCGGCGATGTGATCGTCCACCGTGACGGGGTCGACCCCGGTCCGCTCGAACAACTCTCGAAGCACCGGCGAGAGGAGCTCCACCGGGTGAACGTCGGCGTACGCCCCGCCCCGCTTCCCTACCGGGGTCCGGACGGCTTCGACGATGACGGCCTCGCGCATGTCCCTCCTCCGAGTCGGACGTGCCGAGTGTACGCAGGGTTGGCTGACGGGAGCCCGATCGAGTTTGGTCAGTCCCTTGGAGAAGGGCCGAAAGACCCGCCACCACCAGGGCTTTCCGACACTGCCGACCTCGCGGGGCCGTGTCACAATCGGTACCGGAGACGCCCGAGATCGACGGAGGCACTTGGATGAGCGCGTACGAAGCAGTGCAGGGGTTCTTCCAGGCGGCCGCGGACCGCCTGGGGGTGGAGGAGTCCATGCGCGCACTCCTCGACACGCACCGCCGCGCGTTGAACGTTCAGGTGCGCGTCCCCATGGACGACGGCACCACCAGGACGTTCGAGGGCTATCGGGTCCAGCACAACAACGCCCGTGGGCCGTTCAAGGGCGGGCTGCGGTACCACCAGACCGTCGCCATGGACGAGATCAAGTGCTTCGCCGCGCTCATGACGTGGAAGTGCGCCCTCATCGACATCCCGTTCGGGGGCGGCAAGGGCGGGGTCTCGGTCGATCCGAAGGGGCTCTCCCCGGGCGAGCTAGAGCGGCTGTCGCGATCCTTCATCCGGGCCATCGCCCCGGTGATCGGGCCGTACACGGACATCCCGGCCCCCGACGTGAACACCGGCGCCCGCGAGATGGGCTGGATGTACGACGAGTACAGTCGGTTGTTCGGCGACGCGCCAGCCATCCTCACCGGTAAGCCCATCGCCCTCGGCGGGTCGCTCGGACGCGAGCAGGCCACCGGGCGGGGTGGCATCCTGTGCCTGGACCGCATCGCCCACCACCGGGGGTGGAACCGGGAGCGGATCCGGATCGCCGTAGAGGGTTACGGAAACGTGGCCTCGTGGTTCTCGATCCTAGCCGACCAGGCCGGCTACCGGATCGTGGCCGTCTCCGACAGCCAGGGGGCGATCCACAACCCTGAGGGGCTCGACCCGAACGCAGTACGGGAGCACAAGAAGGCCACGACGAGCGTCGTCGGGTTCAAGCACGCCGACACCATCCCTGGCGAGGACCTGCTCGCGCTGGACTGCGAGGTCCTCGTGCCCGCGGCCCTCGAGGAGCACATCCGCGACGACAACGCCAACGCGATCCAGGCGACCCTGGTCCTCGAGGTCGCCAACTACCCGACCACCCCGAAGGCCGACGACATCCTGAAGGCTCGGGGCGTCACGGTGATCCCCGACATCCTGGCGAGCGCCGGTGGCGTGGTGATCTCCTACCTCGAATGGGTCCAGAACCTCGAGCGGGAGCGGTGGAGCGAGGACCGGGTGAACAATCGTCTGGCCGAGCTGATGTACGCGGCCACCGACGCGGTGATCAGCCGGGCACACGAGAAGGGCATCACCCACCGCGAGGCGGCGTACGAGATCGCCGTGGAGCGGGTGACCGAGGCCGAGCGTCTTCGGGGGCACTGGTAGAACGACTCGACGAGGGGGCTCCTACGGCCGGAGGTGCCGCCGCAGGAAGTCGAGCTTCGCGGCCACCTGCCGCACCTCCTCGTCGATCACGAATGAGACGTGACCGGCTCCGAATGTGTAGAGCTCGACGTCACCGTCCCGGGCTCGCACCGCGTCCACCCAATGCATGGCCTGCTCGGGCGGGCAGCGGGTGTCGTGCTCGCCGATCATCACCAGGGTGGGGGCGTTCACCCGGTCCGCGTAGGTCATGGGAGAGCGCTCCCGCACCAGTTCCGGGACCTCGTGCACGGTCCCGCCGAGCAGCGACCGGTCATAGGCCTGGAGCGACGGCGCCGAGTCATCGTAGGATGCCGCGTAGTCGCCCACCGGAACCCCGGCGACGCCACATGCCCACCGGTCGGGATGGAGGCCGAGCGCGAGCAAGGTGATGTACCCGCCCCACGACCACCCACCGATGGCGGCTCGGACGGGGTCGGCGATGCCTTCGGCGATCGTGAAGTCTAGCCCGGCCACGGTGTCCTGGACTTCGGGGAACCCGATGTTGCCGATGATGAAGTCGCGCCAGGTCCGGCCGTAGCCGGTGGAGCCCCGATAGTTCACCATGGCCACGGCGATGCCGTGGTCCACGATTGCCTGCACCTCCGGCATCCAGGTGTCCCTGTACAGCCAGCTCGGCCCACCGTGAACCTTCATCAGGATGGGGAACGGACCCTCGCCATCAGGAGTCACCACGAAGCCGTGGAGGCGGTCGCCTCGCGGATTCGTGAAGTGGAACGACCGGTACGGGCGGCCCCGAGGTGCGCGCTCACCCTCCGGGGCCAGCACCTCCTCGCCCCGGCCGTCCAGGAGCCGCGACTCGGCTTCCCCGCTCGAGATCCGGAGCCACACCTCGCCGTCGGGCCGAACACCAGCACCGTGGATCTCGCCGGACGGGTGCGGGATCTCGGTCAGCCGAGCCGACGACACGTCGTACCGCAGCGCCTGATCCCGCCCGTCGTGCAGGTGGATCAGCAGAGCCGAACGGCCGTCCGGCCACCAGTCCACTGGGATCACCTCGCCCGGCAGGTCGAGTTCGATGTTCGTGCGCTGGCCGGTGGCGGGGTCCCAGATCCCAGGCCGGTGCACGTCCTCCCGCTCATGCCCGATCAGGAGGCGCCGGTCCCCGGAGACCGGAGACCACGCGGCAGCGAACAGGGCGAGGCCCGCGCCGTCGAAGATCTCTCGGACGACCTCGCCGGTCCTGGGGTCGAGGACCCGCAGCCCCTGGTGGATGTTGTCGCCGCCCTGCGGGACCAAGAGGCACAGGAGATCCTCCTCAGCGGACAGGCCGGACCGGGTGAAGCCCTCGATCCCGTAGTCCGACCCACCGATGGCGAGTTGGTCGACGTCCCGGTGAATCTCCTTGGCCGATCCACCCCGATCCGATACGTAGACGGCGAACCCGTCCCGGTCCGAGAGCACCGCGGCCACCAGCTTTCTGCCGAGGGCGATGCCCTCGGGCCACCCGACGGGCGCGCCGGGTAGAAGGGCGCGTGGCTCGCCGCCCTCGAATGGCGCGGCGACCCACGCCCCCGACTCGTCCCCGATCTCGTCGTGGAACCACACGGCGTATGCCCCGTCCCCGGTTACGGTGGCGTGGATCACCCCGACCGACTCGTCGCTCGCGCGTCGCCGCGTTTCCGCGGCCCGGTCCCACGCGTAGGCCTGGTCCGAGCCACTCTCGTTCGAGATGAACACCAGCCGGTCGGGAGCGTGACGGGACCATGCGGGGAACTGGAGGTACGGTGCCCTGAGGCGCTTCTCCCAGAGCGGCATCGAGGAGTGCATCGGCGCGCAGGGTAGCAGGCTCCTCCCGGCACCGCCGGCGTAGGATGCGACCCGTGGCCCGGGTCGACCGCCATCACCGGCACCGTCACCGGCTCCACGGCTTCGGGTACTTCAGGCGGCTCGGCCCGGGCCTCGTGACCGGAGCCTCGGACGACGACCCCTCGGGGATCGGTACCTACTCTCAGGCCGG
>JBOGVI010000003.1:0-5178 GCA_050692695.1 Actinomycetota bacterium | reverse complement strand
GCCTCGAGGATATGGCCCGGCGGCGGAGCGCCGCCGATCCCCGGCTGCTCTGCTCGGGGCCCGCCCGGCTGTGCGAGGCGCTCGGGGTGGCCAGGGCTGAGAACGGAACGGACCTCGTCCGGGGGGGCGAGCTGTGGGTGGTCCCGGGGGAACCCGTCCCCTCGTCCCGGATCGGCGTGACCGCGCGGGTGGGCATCCGAGACGGGATGGACCGGGGTTGGCGGTTCCTCGTGATGGGCGATCCGTTCGTGTCCCGGGGCCGGCCGGTCGGGGGGATCACGGGTTGACGAGGATCGTGACGGTCGAACCGGTCTCCGCCGTCGTACCCGCGGCGGGGCTCTGGGTCCACACGATGCCCTTCTGGTAGTCGCACGCCGGGTCGGCCTCATCGCACTGCGGCTCGTGCTGGACCGAGACCTCGAACCCGGCGTTTCGAAGCGTGGACGTTGCCGCTCCCTCGGTCATCCCGGTCACGTTGGGGACCGTTGGTGTTGGCTGCTCCTCCCGTTCCGCAACGGTGATGGTCACGGTGCTCGTCTGGAGGGCCCGCTGGCCGGCCGCCGGATCCTGGGCGATCACCGTTCCGGGGCGCTGGTCGGAGGCGCTGTACACCACCTTGACCCGGAAGCCAGCCGACTGGAGGAGGCTCGTGGCGGGGTCCTCCTTCAGGCCGATCACCGACGGCACCGGGAGGAGCTGGTACGAGGTGGGCTCCCGGCACACCCTGAGGTGCGGCTCGGTCCCGACGATGAAGGTCTCCGTGTCGATGATCATGGGAGGCGTGTACGGGTTGGCCAGGCACCCCTGGGTCACGTCGATGCGGAGCGTCACGTACCGGACGTTGGAGACCGGGAACTGGCGGATCGGCAGGCCTCGTGTGGCGTTCACCATGAAGGCGCGCCAGATCTGCGCCGGCCAGGTTCCCCCGTAGACGCGGGAGATGCGAACGTTCGGATAGGCCATGGGGATTTGCCCCTGAGGGAATCCCACCCACACCGCGGCCACCATCTGGGGGATGGCCCCGACGAACCAGGCGTCGCTGTAGTTCTGCGCGGTCCCGGTCTTCCCGATCTGGGGCCGGCCGATGTTGGCGGCCGTGCCGGTCCCGTACAGCACCACTTTCTGCATGATCTGGTCGGCCACCGTGGCGATGGCCGGGTTCACCACCTGCTTCGGGTTCGGGCGCGATTGGTACAGGGTCTTCCCATCCGGAGTGCTGATGCTGACGACCGGCGTGGGAGCGACGTGCGCGCCCCCGATGGCCAGCGTGCCGAATGCCGAGGCCATCTCCACGGTGTTGACCTCGTTCGTACCGAGGACGGCCGAAGGGACGGGAACGAGTGGGTTGTCCGGTGAGGTCGTCCGGGTGCAGCACCGGATCCCCATCCGCCTCGCCGCCTCCACGACGCGCGCGGCGCCGAGGTAGATGTCACCGTCGCCGATGGCCTTCTCGATGTTCACGTACGCCACGTTGACCGAGTTGATCGTGGCGCTCTCCAGGGACAGGTACCCGTACGACCCGCCCTCGGCGTTCCCCGGTGTCCACACCGTGCCCTCGCGCAACGGGACCGCGATGGAGGAGCCTCCGAAGCTCTGGCCCGGTGAGATGCCGTGCTCCAGTGCCGCGACGAGGGCGAAGGGCTTGAACGCCGAACCGGCCTGGCGCCCGGTGATCCCGCCGGCCGCCAGGTTCACCCGGGCGTACCGGTCGGTCTTGGACCAGTAGTCGCGGCCGCCGACCATGGCCTTGATGTACCCGGTGCGTGGATCGATCACCGTCATTGCCCCGTACGGGTCACTCCCGAACGTGAGGATCGAGTTGACGGCTCGTTCGGCCTGCAGCTGCAGGGCGGGGACCAGCGTGGTATGGATCCGAAGCCCACCCTTGAACAGCAGGTTGTAGCGGTCCTGCACCGTCTCGCCGAACCTGGGGTTGGACAGGAACCATTCCTTGAAGTAATCGACGAAGTGCGGGGCGAGGTAATGCTCCTCGGACCGCCGCATGTGTAACCGCACCGGGCGCTGCATGGCGTTGGCGAACCCGGCCTCTTCGATCAGGCCGAGCTCGTGCATCTCTCCCAGCACCTGGTTCCGGCGGGCGGTGGCGATCTCTGGGCGCGCCACCGGGTCGTAGTCCGCGGGCGCGGCGATCAGCCCCGCCAGCAGGGCCGCCTGGGGGAGGTTGAGCTTGGATGCGGGACGGTTGAAGTAGGTCTCGGCCGCGGCCTGGATGCCGTAGGCGCCGTTCCCGAAGTACACGGTGTTCAGGTACCTGGCCAGGATCTCGTTCTTGGAGGCCGTCCGCTCGAGCTGGTAGGCCAGGACCGCCTCCCGGAACTTGCGGGACAGGGTCTGCTCGTCGCCCGTGTAGGCGTTCTTCACGTACTGCTGCGTGATGGTGGAGCCGCCCTCCACGATGCGTCCCGTGGTGGCGTCGACGTAGGCCGCCCGGAGGAGCGCTTTCAGGTCGATGCCCATGTGGTCGTAGAAGCGCTTGTCCTCCACGGCCACGACGGCGTTTCGGATGTTCTGGGGAATCTTGGACGAGGGGACGATGACACGGTTCTGCTCGGCGTGGAGGGCCGTGATGAGGGTCCCGCCAGCGGCAAACAGGAACGACGTCTGTGGCAACGAGGGGGCCGTGGCCACCTCCTGCTCCAGGTTGGGGACGTCGCAGGCGGAGGCCGCCGCGAGAAGCGCGACGATGCCGAGAACGAGACCTCGCCGGGGGGCACTCATGGCGGCTCCATGATAGCTACGGCCCATCACCTGCACTGATAGCATCGCGAATCCGATGACCTCCTCCCAGCTCCCTCGCCTTCTGGCCGGGGCCGCCGAGGTGATCCCCCCGGGCGGCTTGGAGCTGAAGCTCGCGGCGGGGCGGCCACTTCGGGTCAAGCTGGGTATCGACCCCTCCCGGCCCGACCTTCACCTGGGCCACGCCGTCGTACTCCGCAAGCTCCGCCACTTCCAGGACGCCGGCCATGTGGCCATCCTCATCATCGGAGACTTCACCGGAAGGGTGGGGGATCCCTCCGGCCAGTCGGAGACCCGTCCGTTCCTGTCGGAGGATGAGATCGAGGCGAACGCCCGGACGTACCTGGAGCAGGCCGGCAAGGTGTTGGACATGGGGGCCGCCGAGATCCACCGCAATTCGGAGTGGCTGGCGGAACTGGACATGGCCGCCGTCCTCACTCTGGCCGCCTCCTATACGGTCGCCCGGATGCTGGAGCGAGATGATTTCCACAGGCGGTACCGGGAAGGAAAGCCCATCAGCGTGGTGGAGTTCCTGTACCCGCTGATGCAGGCCATGGACTCCGTCTCCATCCGGGCCGACGTGGAGCTCGGGGGGACCGACCAGACGTTCAACCTGTTGGTGGGGAGGGAGATCCAGCGAGCGTACGGGCAGGAGCCACAGGTCGTCCTGACCACTCCGCTCCTTGAGGGCACCGACGGCGAGCGGAAGATGTCGAAGTCCTTCGACAACTACGTGGGCCTGACCGATCCGCCCGAGGAGATGTTCGGGAAGCTGATGCGGATCCCCGATCACCTGATCGCGAAGTATCTGCTGCTGTGCGCCGACCTCGATCCTGAGGAAGTCGCCAAGATCGAGAATGGCCTGGCCGACGGCACGCTGAGGCCGGTGGAACAGAAACGGCTCCTGGCCCGGGAGGTGGTCGACCTGTACCACGGCCCGGGCGCGGGAGCCGAGGCCGAGGCCCGGTTCGACCTGGTCCACAGGGAGCACGAGATCCCCGAAGACGTGGCGGAGGCCCCCATCCCCGAGTCGGTGGTTCGAGATGGGCGGGTCTGGCTGCCCAGGCTCCTGGCCGTCCTGGGCCTGGTCGTCTCCAACGCGGAGGGCCGGCGGACGATCGAGCAGGGGGGGGTTCGGATCGCCGGCCAACCGGTGGAGGATCCCGATTCCGAGGTGCCCGTGGACGCCCTCCGTGGCCGGGTGGTCCAGATCGGTCGAAGGAAGTTCGTTCGGTTGGTCTGACGAGCTCTTTTCCCCGTGACCTGGGGTTTCGGCCGATCGACCCCTCCTTCTCCTGTTGACGACCCCCGCCCCGGTGATACCATTGGCCCGGTTGGCGCGGACCCTTCCCGGAGGTTCCCACCTTCTGGTTCGCTGCCCGCACCTTGAGAACTGAACAGTGTGCCAAAAGCCAGTGCGTTTTCCCGTCAACTGGGAGGCGCGATTCGTCGCGTCCTCATCCAGACGACGGCTCGTACGAAATCCGTCCGGACGAACCAAGCCGGCCGGATCAAGCCGACCCGAAGGGGGTGCCCCCCGGAGGGTCGACTCCAACGAATGAAGCGAAGCCGGCCCTCGGGCCGGTTCGTGGATCTCTACGGAGAGTTTGATCCTGGCTCAGGACGAACGCTGGCGGCGCGCCTAACACATGCAAGTCGAGCGGGAACCTCGGGCGGGGTAACCCACCTGAGGGGAGAGCGGCGAACGGGTGAGTAACACGTGGGCAACCTGCCCCAGACTCTGGGATAACCCCGGGAAACCGTAGCTAAGACCGGATATTCTCGGCGGACCGCATGATCTGCCGAGGAAAGCTTTCGCGGTCTGGGATGGGCCCGCGGCCTATCAGCTTGTTGGCGGGGTAACGGCCCACCAAGGCGACGACGGGTAGCTGGTCTGAGAGGACGGCCAGCCACACTGGGACTGAGACACGGCCCAGACTCCTACGGGAGGCAGCAGTGGGGAATCTTGCGCTAATGCGCGAAAGCGTGACGCAGCGACGCCGCGTGGGGGATGAAGGCCCTCGGGTCGTAAACCCCTTTCGCCAGGGAAGAAGGGAAACTGACGGTACCTGGAGAAGAAGTCCCGGCTAACTACGTGCCAGCAGCCGCGGTAACACGTAGGGGACGAGCGTTGTCCGGATTTATTGGGCGTAAAGCGCGCGTAGGCGGCCCGGAAAGTCGGTTGTGAAAACCCGGGGCTCAACCCCGGGCCTGCATCCGATACTTCCGGGCTGGAGGCAGGTAGGGGAGATCGGAATTCCTGGTGTAGCGGTGAAATGCGCAGATATCAGGAGGAACACCGGTGGCGAAGGCGGATCTCTGGGCCTTGCCTGACGCTGAGGCGCGAAAGCTAGGGGAGCGAACAGGATTAGATACCCTGGTAGTCCTAGCCGTAAACGTTGGGTGCTAGGTGTGGGCGGA
>JBOGVI010000002.1:0-2234 GCA_050692695.1 Actinomycetota bacterium | reverse complement strand
GGCTGCGGGAGGTCGATGTCCACGACCCCCACGATGCGACCGGGCCGGGCCGACATCACCACGACCGTCGTGGACAGGAACACCGCCTCCGAGATGCTGTGCGTGACGAACACGATCGTGCACCCGCTTTGCTGCCAGATCCGGAGCAGCTCGCCGTTCAGGCGCTCTCGGGTCATCTCGTCGAGGGCCCCGAACGGCTCGTCCATCAGCAACAAGGCGGGCGAGAACGAGAGGGCCCGGGCGATCGACACCCTCTGCTGCATCCCTCCGGAGAGCTGCCAGGGGTGGTGGCCCTCGAACCCGGTGAGCTCGACCAGCTCCAGCATCTCCTTGACCCGCCCGGCCCGGTGCTCCCGGTCCCATCCCAGCATCTCCAGGGGGAGGGCGATGTTTCGAGCCACCGTCCGCCAGTCGTACAGGACCGGGTCCTGGAACACGATCCCGTAGTCGCGGTCCCGGCGGGCCTGGTGCGCCGGCTTGCCGTTCACCTGGACCGACCCGCCGGTCGGCGCGACGAGGTCGCCGACCACGCGGAGGAGGGTGGATTTCCCGCACCCCGAGGGGCCGATCAGCGAGACGAACTCCCCAGGCCCGACGTCGAGGTCGATCGACGTGACCGCGGTCACCCCTTCGCCGCCCCGGCCGGCGAACCGCTTCGACACCCCCCGGAGGGAAACGGCAGCGGGACGGATCGGGTCGCTGCTCATGCGACGTGCTCGGGGGCTCGGTGGACGGCGAACCGCTCGGCCACGACCACCGCGCCGAAGAAGCCGATGCCCACGAGGGCCGCGATGACGTTCGTGGCCCAGAGCGAGGCCGGCGACGTGATGTAGTACTGGTTGTAGTTCAGGATTGCTCCGGCGATCCCGCCCTGGATCGAGGACGGGAGCTCCCCGATGATGGCCCCCACCACGCTGGCGGGGGCCGAGATCTTGAGCGCCGTGAACAGGTACGGCATGGAGGCCGGGACTCGGAGCTTCCACAGCACGCTCCACCGGTTCGCCGCGTAGGAGTCCATGAGCTCGTGGGCCCGGGGATCGGCCGACCGGAGCCCCCGAAGCGTGTTGATGGTGACAGGGAAGAACGTGAGATACGCGGCGATGATGGCCACGGAGAAGAGCCCCGCGCCGAGCCATACCACCACCATGGGCGCGATGGCCAGGATGGGGATGGTCTGGGAGGCCACGATGTAGGGGAGGAATCCCCGCTCCAGGAGCCTGGAGTGGGCGAAGGCGATGCCGAGGAGGAAGCCCGTCGTGGCCCCGAGCAGGAACCCCAGGACTGCCTCTCGGGCGGTGAACGCGGCCGCCTCCAGCAGGACCCCGATCAGGAGCGGGCCGTTCCGCCTGGACGGCTTGAACAGCTGGCTGACGATGTCGTGGAGGTGGGGCATGCTCCGATCGTTCACCTCGAACGGCCAGGCCAGGCCGGTGGCCTCCCCGATGGCCTTGTAGCCCTCCCACATGGCGGCCAGTCCACCCAGGACGGCCAGGAACACGAGGACCCTCCGAACCCTCCCCCGGGCAAGCACGCGACTACTCTGCCGGAGGAGGCGTCAGCAGGGCAAGGGAGCGGCTAGGCGTGGGCCGCAGTTGGGTGCGGAATGCGGCTAGGCGTGGGCCGCGGCCGCGGCGTCCTGGCCCCACCAGATGGCCTGGGACAGGGACCGGAGCAGGATCTCCGCCGACGCTAGGTTCGTGGCGACGGGCACCCCGTGAACGTCGCAGACCTTGAGGAGCGCCTGGATGTCGGGCTCGTGCGGGTGGGCGGTGAGGGGGTCGCGGAGGAACACCACGGCGTCCACGTATCTGGACGATCGCCACCGCGGAGACGTTCCCGCTGCTCGGCCCCGGCAGCGGCCTGTTCTGGGAGCGCCCCACGATCTGGCTCGCCGCCAAGCAGAACGAGGAGCGCTTGACGTTCTGGGAAGGCCAAACGATGGGCGTCGAGACGTTTCTGTCCCATCCGGGTGTCGGGAGCGTGGGCGTCGAGCAGAACATCATCGTGCACGACGGCGGGAATGAGCTGCTCACCCCGGTGGCCCTGGAGTGGTGGTGAGCCGGGCGGCGGCGCCCGGCAGCAGGCACCAGATTAGGGAGGCTCCGCCTGGGGTTCCGGTGGCGTTCTAGGATTGGGGCCGGTCGCCTATGGTGGCCAAGGGGCCCTCGTAGCTCAGTGGATAGAGCAGCGGTTTCCTAAACCGCGTGCGGAGGTTCGATTCCTCCCGGGGGCAC
>JBOGVI010000001.1:0-20928 GCA_050692695.1 Actinomycetota bacterium | reverse complement strand
ACAGCGGGGTGTTGAGGAAGGCATTGGGGAACCAGATCCAGTGGTCCTGGGGGTCCTCCATCCGCGCCTGGAGGTACGGCATGGCCGGGGGGTCGTGCGGCAGCGAGGCAGGCGACTGGTCATCGGTGAGGATCAGGACGATGTTCGGCCGGCGGTCCTCAGGGCGGGCGGGCGAGGGCGCCACCGCCGCGATAGCTACCGCGAGCAGCGAGAGGACCAGCGCCACACTGGTCCTTCGGGCGTGGAGCCGATCCATCTACCGAGTTTTCCGGAGCTTCCAGATGTTCTCACCGGGCCACCGTCGAGCCCACCCGAGCTCGGCGTAGTCCAGGTACGTGGTCCGGGCGTTCGCCGGCGGACGGGGCTCGATCAGGTCATCGACCTCGAAGCCGTTCGCCCGAAACAGGCGGATCCAATCGCCCTGGGGCAGCTGGAAATTGACCGACTCGCGGTCCTCCCACTTCCGCATCCCGAAGTAGTCGAGGTGAAGCCGGTCGTCCACTCGTTCGATCTCGTCGTTCCAGCACACGAAGTGGATGGGGCTCTCGATGTTGAACGCGAACAGTCCACCGGGGCGGAGCAGCCGGGCGGCCTCGGGGACCGAGCGATACGGATCGGCGAAGGTCGTCGCGCCGTGATCGCAGAACACGATGTCGAAGCTCTCGTCGGCGAAGGGGGCCCGCTCGGCGTCGGCGTTGACGAGGGGGAACGACACCCCCGCCTCGACCATCAGGAGCTTCGCGTGCTCGAGCTGGCGGGCCGAGACGTCCATGCCCACGGGGCGCGCTCCCAGTCGAGCCAAGGTGATGGACCACTGCCCGCCGCCGCAGCCGAACTCCAGCATCTGCTTGCCTTCGACGTCGCCCAGGACGTTCAGCTTGTACTCGGGGATGCCCCACGTTCCCCATGCCAGGCGGTCCCACCGGTTGAGCTGCGTGGCGTGCTCGCGCTGGTACTCGTCGCTGGTCCGGTCCCAATCCCGCCGGTTCTTGCGAACGTGCCGCCGGGTGCCGCTCATGGCTTCATCGCCGGTCTATGCTTCATCGCCGGTCCATCCAGCCGGCGTCGCGGCCGTGCAGGGCTGCGACGAGCCCCGCGGCGATCGAGAGCGCGATCTCCTCCGGCCGCTGCCCGCCGAGGTCCACCCCGACCGGGGAGCGGATCCTGGCCAGGTCCTCGTCGGTGAAGCCGCGAGCCCGGAGCTCTTCGATGTACGGGCCGACGTGGCGGCGGCTGCCCATGACGCCCACGAACCGCGCCGGCGAGCGGAGCACGCTCGCCAACTGCTCGGCGACGCCCGGAGCATCGTGGTCGGTGAAGACGACGTGGTCTCGGTCGCTCAGCTCGAGCTCCCCGAAGGAGCCGACCACGCCGCCGGGGAGGTTCTGGTCGGCCGGGACAAGGCGCTCACCGCGCGGTTCCACCATGACCGTCCTGAAGCCAAGACGCTGCGCCAGGCGACGGAGCTCGCGCGCGACGTCGGTGGCCGACACCACGACGAGGATCGGCCCTGGCACGTGAGGTTCGAAGTAGACCTCGACCTCACCGTGTTCGTGCCGGTAGGTGCGGGTCTGCGGTTCGCCCGATGCGTACACCTCGGCGGCATCGACCACCGCCTGCTCGTCGAACTCCGCGCACCCCAGCGTCCCCCCCATCGGGCCGCCCGGCACGATCGTCATCCGGTTCCCGACTCGGCACGGCGGCGAACCGGTCACCTTCACGGCCCTGACGTCAACCCACTCGCGCATCGCATGCCGGGTGAGCCATTGGTGGATCGCCTGCTCGTCCGGTTCATCGGCGCTCCCTCGCTCCTCGCTTGCGTGGCCGGTTGGATGGCCGCCCGTCTGGCCAGCCAGGAGCTCGAGCGCGTGCGGCACCACGGGCAGCACTGCCTCCAGGCTCTCCCGAACGCCCTTCGGGCTTCCGGGGAGGTTCATGATCAGCGTCCCTCCACGGCTGCCGGCCACGCCGCGGGACAGTGCGGCCATCGCGGTCTTCTCCAGGCCGGCCCTCCGCATCAGCTCGGCCAGGCCCGGCGCCTCCCGTTCGATCACGGCCCGCGTGGCCTCGGGAGTGACGTCGCGTGGCCCAAAGCCGGTGCCCCCGGTGGTAACCACGAGCTGCACGCCTGCCTGGGCCAGCGACGAAAGCAGCGCCTCGATCTCCGACCGCTCATCGGGGACCGTGGAGCGGCGCGCAACCTCGTACCCCTCGCTCCGCAGGAGCTCCTCCGCGGCGTCGCCCGACTCGTCCATGCGCGTTCCGGCCGCGACGCCGTCGGACACGGTGACCACGGCTGCGCGAAACACATGACGCATGCGACCTATCCTGCCAGACCGGGCGCTGGTCGGGTGCCTTCAGGGCTCGGGCGACCCGGGGCCTTGCGGTAGGCCGCCGACCACAAGCCCGTCGCTGAGCAAGACGAGTGAAACGAGCGCGAGACCCTGGACGTACGTCGACTCGAGCAACATGCCGGCCACCAGGAGCAGCGCCAGGCCGGCGCTCCTCCACTCATGCCGGGGGAGCCACCCGATGGCCGCCGCGGCGAATGCCCACAACGCCACCGCGTACAGCCACATCGGCAGGTAGAGCCGCAGCCCAGCGGTCCACAGCAGGAGGATCCCGGTGACCGCGCCGTTCGACCGCCACGCCACGACCAGCGCGGCTGCGGGGCCCATGGCGATCAGCAACGGCCCGACGCGCAACCGGTCCGAGGCCACCCACGCCCCGAGGAACGCGAACGCCGTCGCGATCACCAGCGCCTCGGCCGCGAGCTGCGAACCGACCGCGCCGCCCGGCCCCCCGGCCGAGGGGACCAACCGGCCCGCGTCGGCCACGAACCCGGCGTACGACGCCACGAGCGTGGAGGACGCCACGCCGGCCACGGCCAGCCGGTGCCACCTGCCCGCCTCGCTCCGCATGAACGGCCGGGCCACCACGGCCACGGCCAGGACGAAGGCCAGCCTGGCCGTGGGCCCCAGGTCCGAGGGCCCCTCGACGGCCAGCATCAGCGAGACGGCCAGGAACGCGCCCAGGGCGTACGCGGCGGTGCGTACCCCCCGTCGGTACGCCCTCGCGGCGAGCAGCGCGAGCGCCACCGCGACCAGTACCGACGAGAGGTTCAACGCGAACGAGCCGATCGCCGTGAGCGCGCCGTACACCGTCCGGAAGGGGCCGTCCCTGGGGATGTACACACCGACCCGGTAGAACGTCCGAACCAGGAGGAGCTCGGTCAGGGCGACCGCCGGCAGCAGCGCAAGCACCGCGGCGATCGGTGACCAGGACCGGAGCGCCGCCACCCGCTCGGCGGAAGCCGTGACCGCCGGCGCGTCCCTCGTGTGCTCCTCGACGATCACGACGCTTCCCTCCTCCTCGGGATGTCGCCCACGACCATCCAGGCGAACACGGCCCACAGGGCGATGAATACGAAGAACGGCGCCGGCCAGTAAGGGAACCGCGCCCGCTGTCTCATGAGCTCCGGCGACAGGTCCAGGACCACGAAGTTACCCACGGACTTCATCCCGTCCCGCTCCTGAGCGGAGCCGTCCCAGACGGCGAACGCGACGTCGGTCCGGTCATCGGAGGCGAGCTCCACGTTGCCCTCCCGCCCCACGTGCAGCGGTCGGGCGAAGACGACCCGCCACCTCCCGTCACGCCACGCGCCCCATCCCTGGACGACAGGCGTGGGGTCGGGCGTCAGGGTCCCGAAGCTGCCGGCGACGAGATTGTCCACCGGGGACGTTCGGTCCGCGTCCGAGAAGGGGTTGTCCACGTACCGGCCGGGGTAGAAGACCGGGTCCTCGTGGAATGGGTACCAGTCCACCTCGGTGTTCGGGAACTCGCGCTTCACGCTGCCCTGGAAGCCCCGGTTCACGTCGGCCTGCCAGGCCGCCCTCCACTGCCAGATGTTGACGGAGGCCGTGGGATCACCCATGCAGAACGCCGGAACCTGCTGGCTCGCGACCGAGGGGAACTGCACCGCCGCGGCGTCGGTGAACAACTGTTGGGCGCCGACCGAGCGATCAACCGTCAAGTCCGGCCACTCCAGTTCGATGTAAAGCTTCTGGCCGTCCTGCACCGCTCGGGCGGTGAGGCTCCAACGGTGGCCGCCCATGGGCGGGGTGATCTGCTGGGCGGACAGCGCCACGTCGACCTTGGGGAGGTCGTTCCAGAAGTCGGACCACGGGTCGTTCACCGGCACTGCCCGGTCGGTGTGCATGGCCGTGATCACCGTCCCCTGCGACGCTGCCAGGCGGGTCCCGGTCGCCGTGAGGGCGACGGCCAGGCCCACCGCCAAGGCCAGCACCGCTGCGGCCCTCCTGGTGCCGCTCATGCCTCGCCCTCGCACAGCCCGATCTCCTCCGTGGCCCGGGCGTCGGGGACCTCCTCGGTCGGCGCCACCGGCTCGATCCCCATGCCGAAGGCCCGGGCCTCCGATCGCAGGAACTCCAGGGCCAACCGGGCCACGGCCGCGTAGGCCCCCGTCCGAGCGATGGCCGCGACCCGGTCCGCGAGCTCGGGGACCCATTTCAGCAGGTGGTCGCGGAGGAAGGACTCCTGAGCCCGACGGCAGGTCTCGGCATGCTCCTGGTCGCGTTGGACCGACGCCCAGGCAGCCTTGTAGCTCGCCAGGTGCATGAACTCCAGCTCCACAGACACGCCGTCGGGCCGATCCCCCTGCTCCTCCAGGCCGAAGGCCCGGTAGAAGCCGCCGAGGTCGGCCAGCTCGCGGGTCTGTCGCCACACGTCCCGCTCGGTGTAATCGGTCTCGTACATGGGGCAGTCCGCCGAGTGGACGTGGGAGAAGACGTCGCGATAGGCCTCCTCCAGCTCATCCGGCGATACCCTGCCGAACGTCGTCGCAGCCTCGTCCAACGCCCAACGCACGTGGGGCGGAAGCGGCGCGGACACCGCCATGGCGAGAGGCAGGTCCTCCTCCAGCAACTGCTCCGCCGCATCGGGCGTCGGGTACGCGAAGGCCTGGGACAGCAGCCGGTACACCGCGCTCCTGGCCAGCGCCAGGTCTGCCCCGGCGGTTTGCGCACGCACGTCGGTCGCCATGTTCGAGCTCCTCAGATCGAGTTCGGGTACTTGCGGGGACGGACGTGGAAGGGTTCGAGGACCGAGAGGTTCGCGACCTCTTTGCCGGCACGGTCGAAGCCGATGACCGTGTCGTTGTACATGGCCCACGCCTTCCCGCCGATCACGACGTCGCGGACCTTGGGGCCCTTCTCGATCCGGAACTTGAAGATGATCCGCTGGGTGGCCCGGAAGAGCTGCATCACCGCCAGAAGCTCGCGGGGGGGCGCCAGGTAGGTCTCGATGGCCCGGTCCACTCCCGGCCCGAACATCTGCCGCAGGTAGCCGCGGGGGACCCACCGGGGCGGGATGTAGTAGCCGTTCGGTTCCGTGCCGAACTGCGGATAGAGGGGCAGGGCCACCTTGGCCACCTTGACCAGGTAGTAGATGGGGTTCTCGGGGTCTTCTTCCCACTGCCCGGTCTTCTCGTCGATCTTGACCAGGCCCTGCATCCGGATCTTCCCGGGGCACACGGACATACACCGGGTCTCCATGGGAAGACCGTCGGTGAGGGGGTCCGTCCCCTCCACCCGCGGGTAGCAGGCGATGCACTTCTCCGAGACGCGCGTGGTGGCCCGGTACATCGGCTTCTTGTACGGGCACTGCTCCACGCACTTGCGGTACCCCCGGCACCGAGCCTGGTCGATCAGGACGATGCCATCCTCGGGCCGCTTGTAGATGGCGTTCCGGGGGCAGGCCGCCAGGCACCCCGGGTACGTGCAGTGGTTGCACAGCCGCTGGAGATAGAAGAACCACGGCCTGTGCACTGGGAGCTCGGCCCCCGCCCCGTACGCGCCCGGCACGCCCTTGGGCCCGGTGGCCGTGTCCTCGTGGATATTCGGGGCCTGCCACTCCTCGTCGGTGGGCAGGTACCCCAGGGCTTGCTCCTGGCGCCCCTCGGCCTGCGCGGCCTCGAAGATGGTCATGCCCTCGTACTCGCCGTAGGGCTTGCCCGGTCCGGCCTTCGACGTGTCCCAGACCTGTCCGCCCGGGTTGGCCCGCTCGAGCAAGGACAGGAGCTTGACGTCCCATCCCTGGGGGTAGCCGCCGTAGGGCTTGGTCTCGACGTTGTTCCACCACATGTACTCCTGGCCCTCGGAGAAGGTCCAGGTCGACTTGCAGGCCATCGTGCACGTCTGGCACGCCAGGCACCGGTTGATGTTGAAGACGAACGCGAACTGCCAGTCCGGGTGGGCCTCGTCGAACCGGTAGCTCATGTCCCGGCCCAGCTGCCAGTTGAAGACGTCAGGCATCGGACCACTCCTCCCCGTCCCTTACCGTCTCCTCGATGAGGGCCACGATGCGCTCCTCACCGAGGCGCTCATAGGCGTCGTGCGCGCCCGCGTAGAAGGGGGTGGCGGAACATGGTCAGGATCCGCTTGGGCCCCCAGCCCATCAGGGTGTATTCCTCGATGAAGGTCCGGGCCATGTCGTCCAGTCCCGGGTCGTCGATGGGCCGGTCTAGGACGACCCCCACGATCTCCAAGGGGTCGTCGGCGTCGGGGTCCTTCAGCGGGCTCATCGCTCGACCTCATTCACGTAGTCGCCGCGCAGGTAGGCCAGCATCACCTTGTCCTCGTCCGACGGGTTGCGGCCAGTCAACGCGGGCTTCCACACGCCGCCGTCCGGCCCTCCGGCTTCCGCGAAGGTGACCTTCACCAGGGTTTCCTTGGGCACCGTGTTCACCGCGTGGTTGTCCGCCTCGTAGCCGAAGATGAAGTGGTCGGCGTCCTTGGACTTGTGGAACAGGTTGTCGGTCTGGTGCATGGGCATGGACCAGTCGCGGGTCAGCGACTGCTGCGAGCCGTACCGCAGGTTCGACTGGTACCCGGTGTCCTCGGAGACGGCTCGACCGTCGGCCCGGGTCTCGTGGGCCTTGACCGTCTTCTCCGTCGCCATGAACGGCGCGTGCTTGATCATGACGACGTCGTATGGGTAGGCCGGGTTGTACTTCGCCCGGAGCTTCAGCCGGGCCACCTTGTAGAAGGGGTCGTCCGCCTTCCATCCGCGGTATGGCCGGTCCGCGGGGTTAGCGTCGACGTGGACGTAGTCGCCGTCGGCGATCCCAAGGTCCTTGGCGGCCTGCGGGTTGATGTGCATCTGGTGCTCGCCGACGCCGGGGGCCCGCTTGTCCTGCCGGTAGGGGTCGCCGAAGTTATTGGCCATGATGAAGTGCCAGTCGGTCACGCTCCACGAGGAGTGGACGCTGTGCCGGCTCTTCGGCGTCACGCAGAAGAACTTCAGGCCCTTCTCGTACAGAGGGTTCGTGGTCCGCTTCGCCTTCTCCCACGAGAGCTTCACATTTCTGACCGTCCGCTCGTCCCAGCCCTCGTGGTCCCAGGGGATCCCGTAGTCCTCCGGTCGCACCAGCGGGTTGGTCGAGACGATGACGTTCGGCAGGTACGGCGTGGCCTCCGGACCCTCCCGGTGCACCACGAAGTTCTCCCCGTACTCCAGGGCCTCGGGGATGTCGCAATAGGCGTTCAGCCGGCCCGTGTCGGTGAAGAACGGCACGTTGTCGTGGACCTGCTCGTAGAACGGGATCCGGGGATAAGTGCGAAACATCATGAGGGCTGCGCCCGGCTCCCCGTACTTACCCTCCATGACGTCCTCGGTCGTGTACCCGGCGGTGGTCGCCGACGTCTCGAGGAGCCGGTTCAGGTAGATCTCGCGCTTGCCCTCGAGCGCGAACTTCCACTGGTCGACGTACCGCCGGTCGCCGGTCTCGTCCGCCAGGGCCTGCGCGACGCCGGCCATGATCAGGAGGTCGTCCTTGGTGTCGCCGACCGGCTTGATCCCGCCCTTCCAGATCTGGAGGAACGGGTTGGAGCAGGAGGCGGTGACCTCGACGCCCTCGAACTCCATCCAGGAGTTGGCCGGCAGGATCACGTCCGCGTACTCGCACGACGCGGTCATCTCGATGTCCTGCGACACGATCATGTCGATCATCGGATCGACGTTCTTCAGCATGTCGTAGGCGTGCTTGGCGTTGTTGATGAGGTTCACGTTGATGAACCACATGGTCTTCGTCGGCGTGGGCATGTGCGTGACCCCGGTGAAGACCTTCCGGCCGTGCGTCGGCGTGTCGACCACCAGCGGCCGGTCCCCGTGGTTCCAGTAGGCGGGCTCCTCACCTTTCGCGTGCTTCGCGACTACGACCTTCCTCCCCGAGGCTCCGGGGTCGAGGTTCTGGTCGAAGGGATCCTCGTAGATCCAGCCGTTGAACCCGGGGCCACTCCAGTGGGTCTCCTGGAACAGCGCCGACTTGTAGTTCCCGGCCCACGTGGACACGCCGGCCCCGGGCCGGCCGATGTTGCCGGTCAGCATCATCGGCAGGTACATAGCCCGGTTGGCCTCGGTGGCGTGGAACCAGTGGTTGACGCCCTCCCCCACGTGGATGGCGGCCGGCCTGATGGTGGCGATGTCGTCGGCCAGGCGCCGGATCAGCTCCTTGGGGGAGCGGGTGATCTCGGCGACGGTGTCCAGGTCGTAGTCCCAGAGGTGCTGCCTGTACAACTCGAACAGCGGCGCCACCTCGACCGTGGACCCGTCCACCAGCTTCAACTTGAAGCGCCCATCCAGGACCGGGTCGACCTTCATGTTGTCGCCGACGTCGTCGCGGGTGATGGCCGTCGGCTTCCTCGTGCGCGCGTCGAGGACCACGAAGTCGTGAAGCCTTTCGTAGTCCTCGGGGAGGAGCCCGTGCTCGGCGAAGCTCGGGCCGCTCGGCTTGAGCCCGGGCTTGTAGCCGGGAAGCACGTCCCTGGGATCCAGGCGGGTGGCCGTGTCGGTTCGGACGAGGAGCGGGAAGTCGGTGTACCGCTTGACGAAGTCCTCGTCGTATTTCTTCTCGTCGATCAGGATCTTCGTGATCCCCAGGAACAGCGCCGCGTCGGTCTGGGGCCGGACGGGGATCCAGTAGTCAGACTTCGTGGCCGGGGGGTTGTACTCGGGCGCGATGGTGACGATCTTGCCGCCCCGCTCCATGACCTCGTGGAACCAGTGCGACTCCGGCATCTTGTTCTCCACCAGGTTCTTCCCGACCTGGATAGTCAGCAGGGAGTTGCGCAGGTCGTTGAAGTCGACGTCCGCCGCCTGGAGGCCGTGGACGAACGGGAACCCGGGGGCCTGGTCGCCGTGCCACGTGTAGTTGGACCAGTTCCGGCCGCCCAAAGACTCCTCCGGCTCCACCCCCCGGACCTTCGCGTCGAGGAGGGCCATCATGTTGGAGAATCGATAGATGCCGTACTTGCCGAGGACTCCGAGGAGACCCATGCCGCCGCGGAACTTCATGGTGCGGGTCCCGGCGCCGCCCATGGCCTGGATCATCTCCGGCTCGTAGCCCTCGGCGGCCAGGCGCTTCGCGCCCTGGTCGCCCGTGTAGTGCTCCGCCGTGGCGATGAAGGCGCGAGCCATGTACCGGGACACTTCGTCCCAGGACAACCGGACGAAGGTGTCGGTCCCGCGCGAGGTGAACGCGTACGAGTCGCGGAGCTCGGGGGTCAGGTACGGGTAGTCGTCGTCGGCCCACTTCTTCCACCCCGCCCGGACCATCGGGTACTTGAGGCGGTACGGTCCGTAGACGCGCCGGTGCATGGTATGGCCCTTGGCGCAGCCCCGGGGATGCCAGTGGGCGGTGGCCGTGTTGCCGAACAGATCGGAGTACCGCGCGACGTCGTAGTTGGGCTCCGTCCGCATGACCACCCCGTTGCGGACGAAGGCCCGGAACCGGCAGGCATGGGTGTCGTTCGGCGAGCATACGTAGGTGAAGGAGCTGTCGTAGTGATACTGGTCCCGGTACACACGCTCCCAGTCGCGGTCCGGGTAAGCCTCGAGCGGGTTCGCGATCGAAACCGGGACGAGCCTCCGGAGGGCCAGCCCCGCCTGCCCCAGGACCAGCACCCCTGCCGCCGTGCCGCCGGCGACCTTCAGGAAGTCGCGGCGCGAGACCCGATCCATCCTGTGCGGAACCTCCTGGGAGCCGCCGATGTTCAAACCCGGAGCGTGAGCCCAGGCGTGCCCCCGTGCCTGGGCCGAACGTCCCTTCCAGGCCGGGCCCTTGGGCCCCTGCCGACGCCGTCGATGCTCGGGAACGTTCACGGCTGGGCTCGACGTCCTCGCCGCCGGCGGCGCAGGTGAGGCCGGGCGTACTAACGTGGACGCCGGACCGCGGATCAGGAGGCGACCTCATGGAGGCCTGGATCGACCAGCTCGCCGAGGCCCTCGGCGAGGACACGCTCAGCGCCCGGGAGACGGCCGTGCTCCTCGACGTGGCCCGCGACGTGGCCCATCGGGTCGAGCGGAAGATCACCCCCCTCTCGACCTTCCTGCTTGGCTCTGCCGTGGGGCGAGGCCTGGCAGGCGGGGCGTCCAGGGACGAAGCCGTCCAGGCCGCGATGGACACGGTGCGGTCGCTCCTCCCCGAGGTGCCGCCCGGCGAGGCCGAGCCGCTCGGCCAGGCCTAGCCGCTCGGACGCCGGAGGGGTAGCCTGGAGGTTCGATCGATGATGAGCAACTGGCAGCCACCCGAGGCCACTTCGCCCGCCGACGGGCCGCTGGTCGACACGTTCGGCCGGGTGGCCGACGACCTCCGCATCTCGGTCACGGACCGGTGCAACTTCCGGTGCGTGTTTTGCATGCCCGCGGATGGCCTGAAATGGCTGCCCAAGGACGAGATCCTGACGTTCGAGGAGCTCACCCGGCTCCTTCGAATCTTCGTCTCCCTCGGCGTTCGGTCGATCAAGGTGACCGGCGGCGAGCCTACGGTCCGAGCCGACCTGCCCACGCTCGTCCGGATGTTCCGCGAGGCCGGGCCGGACCTCGACATGTCGATGACCACGAACGGGATCCTCCTGGATCGGCTGGCCGCCCCCCTGGCGGACGCAGGCCTTGACCGGGTGACGGTGTCGTGCCATTCGCTGATGCCCCACCGGTTCGTGGGCATGACCCGCCGCGACGCCTTAGACAAGGTGCTGGCAGGCCTGCGGGCGGCGCAGGAGGCCGGCCTCACCCCGATCAAGATCAACTGCGTGGTGATCGAGGGGGAGAACCAAGACGAGGTGGTGGACTTCGCGGCGTGGGCCCGGGAGACCGGCTATGTCGTCCGGTTCATCGAGTACATGCCGCTCGACGCGGAGCACGCATGGGAGCGGGCCAAGGTCGTGCCCTCCCGCCAGATCGTGGACGCCATCGACCGCGTGTATTCCCTCGAGTCGATGGGCCCGGACAGCGAGCCGGCCACATCGTTCCGGTTCGCCGATGGCCAGCCGGGAGGGATCGGGGTCATCGCGTCGGTCACGGAGCCCTTCTGCGACACGTGCAATCGCCTTCGCCTGACGGCCGAGGGTCAGGTCCGCTCGTGCCTGTTCGCCCTGGAGGAGTTCGATCTTCGAGGTCCGCTTCGAGACGGCGTGACCGACCGGGAGCTCGAGACGGTCATCCGCACCGCCGTATGGCGCAAGTGGTCGGGGCACCGCATCAACCATGCCGACTTCGTGCAGCCCGAACGCAGCATGTCGATGATCGGCGGCTGACCGGGCTCAGAGTGTTCACGCACCGAGTGTTCAGCCGGCGGTCACGGACGGGCCATCTTCCGGTCACCGAGGGCCGCTAGCGTTGTACGTGCCGAGAGGCATGCACCCATCTTCAGCGAGGAGCCGGACCGTCACCCGGCTCCCCGCGCCCCCTTTTTCGAGGTCCACTCGAGGTTCTCGATGGCTACCGGATCGACCGGCTCGAGCAGCTCGAAGCGGAGGATCCTCGAGTAAAAGTACAGCTCCGCTTCCAGGGACCGCTGGATGGTTTCGGCCTTCCGGAACCCGTGCTGTTCTCCTTCGAAGGCGATATAGGCGTACGGCAACCCCTTGGCCTCTAGCGCGCGGACCATGGCCTCGGCCTGCTGCGGCGGCACTACCTCGTCCTCCAACCCCTGGAACACGATGATGGGGCATGACAACGCGTCGAACGAGTGGATGGGTGAGCGGGCCCGCCACAGGTCGGCAGCTTCCGGCCACGGGCCGACCAGGTTGTGTGTGTACTTCAGCTCGAACTTGTGGGTGAACGTGGCGAAGGGCTCCAGGTCCACCAGCCCGAAGTAGCTGGCGCCCGTGGCGAATACATCGTGCCAGGTGAGCGCGCAGACCGTGGTGTACCCGCCGGCGCTCCCACCCCTGATGATGAGCCGCTTGGGGTCGGCGTCGCCCCGGTCCACCAGGTACCGGGCGGCGTTCACGGAGTCATGGACGTCGACGACCCCCCACTGCCCGTACAGCCGCTCGCGGTACTCACGACCGTACCCGGTGCTTCCACCGTAGTTCACGTGGACGACCGCGAAGCCCCGGCTGGTCCAGAACTGCGTCTCCAGCTCGAACCGGGGCGTGGACTCGGAGGTCGGACCTCCGTGGACGTGCACGACGAGCGGAGGTAGGTCTCCCCGGGAGGCGGAGAAGTCGGGGTTGGTGGGCGGGTAGTAGTACGCGTGAGCCTCCAGACCGCCGTCCGTGGGGAACTCGATGGGCTCTGGCACAGAGAAGAAGGCCTGATCGATCGAGGTTCGTTCGCTCTCCCGCAGGACCGCCACTTCTCGGGTGGTGAAGTCGAGGACCACGACCTGGTTGGGGAGGGCCGGCCCCCCGCCCACGAACACGAGCTGCGTCCCCCAGGCCCGCACGTACGGGTCGTAGCACGTGTAGGGGAGGTCGAGATCCAACAGCTCCCAGGCGTTCGGGTCGAGCATAGCCAGGTGATGGACGCCACTCTGGCGGTACAGGCAGGCGATCCGCCCGTCGGACAGGATGGCGTACGTCGAGTACCCGAACTCCCACATGGGCACGGCGAACTCGGCGGCCATGGGGGCGAGGTTGCGGTCCTCCCCATCTTCCCGGCGGTACAGGTTCCACCAGCCCGTCCGGTCGGAGATGAAGTACAACCCGCCGTCCGGGCTCCACTCGGGCTGGAAGATCGACTCACCGGGCCCCCCGGCCACCAGCCGATCCCCGTCGAACGTCCCGTCCTCGGCCAGGTCGGCCGTCCGAAGCTCCGTGTCGTCCCACGGCATGTTCGGGTTGTCCCAACAGGTCCATGCGACGCGACGACCGTCCGGGGAGATGCGGGGGAACGCGTAGAAGTCCCGGCCCGACGCCACCGTCCGGGGTTCTGACGACCCGTCCGCGGGGAGGGTGACGAGCTCGTTCCACGTCTCGCGGCCCTCGCGCCGCTCACGCACGCACACGATGAGCCGGCCGTCGGGAGTGATCCGGCCGTCCGCGTACCGGATCGAGCCCGGCTCCGGCGGCTCGGGGGTGATGGGCCGGGGCTCGCCACCCGGCTCGTGTCGGTACAGGCGCTGGTCCTCGAAGTTCGAGAAGAACACGACGCCGTCGTGCACCAGGTACGCTCCCCCGCCGTACTCGTGCACCTTGGTCCGCACGTCGAACCCGGGCGGCGTCACGTCCACTGGCGAGCCGAACGGATCGCCCCGGACGACAACGTTTCGGCCGCCCTCGTCGGGCCGGAGCTCGACCCAGTAGACGCTGTCGGCCTCCGCGAAGGGCTCGTAGAGCCACACGGCGGCCTTGGCCACGAGATCCGCGGAGATCGGCGAGCGCCAGGATCCGTACGGCGCGATCGCGGCGCTCACCGCCGCCCCACCACGACCCGGGTCACCTTCAGCTCGCCACCCGCCGTGCTGCGAACGTCCCAAAAGCCGTTTCGCCGGAACACCGCCGCTACGGACCGGGCCCGGTCGGGGCTCACCTCCACCAGGAGCCACCCGCCCCTCCTCAGCCACTCACGCGATTCGATGGCGGCCCGTTGCACCAGGCCCAGGCCGTCCGGGCTGTCGTCGGTGAGGGTGTGACGGGGCTCGAAGCCCAGGATCTCCCGGGGCAGGTCCCGCAGCTCGCGCCGCGCCACGTAGGGCGGGTGCAGGGTGATGACGTCCACCTTGCCCCTGAGCTCGGACGGCAGGCCGTCAAACAGGTCGCCGGTCGCGAAGGTCGCCCGCAGCCTCAGGCGCTCGGCGTTCTTCTTGGCCACCCGGATCGCCGCTCCGGACAGGTCGGTGCCGAAGACCCGCACCCCCTTCGTCTCGTTGGCCACGGCCAGGGCCACGGTCCCGCCACCGGTGGCCAGATCCACCGCGATCGCGCGCCTGCGTCCGCGGAGCCGCCGAACGGCTTGCTGCGCAAGGAATTCCGTGGAGTCCCTCGGGACGAAGACGCCGGGCTTGGAGATGAGCTGGAGGCCGAAGAACTCCGCGTATCCCGTGATCAGCTGTACGGGTTCCCCGGAGGCCCGGCGCGCGATCATTCGCTCGAACCGGCGCGCGGCGGCGGGAGCGACCTCGACCGCGGGGTCGAGGTCCTCGACCCCCAAGGCGTGCATCAGGAGGTCCTCGGACTCGATCTCCTCCCGGTCCTTCTGCCAGTGGTCGATGGCCGGCGAGGCCTTGAGGGTCTTCACCGCTCGGTCGAGGAGATCCTCCGCCTTCATCGCCGAGGCATCCTACCGAAGCCGTCGCACGTAGAATCGGCTTCGACATGCCTCGCTCTGTCCCGGCGGCCTCGAGTACCCGCCGCAAGCGCAAGCCGCGGGAGGAAGTTCGACTGACCGGCGACCGCATCGTGGTCAGGAACCCTGAGGACGGCGAACGCAAGTCGAGAGGCGGGCTGGTGATCCCGGCGACCGCGATCCCCGCGCCGAAGCGCTGCATGTGGTCGGAGGTTGAGCTGGTCGGCCCGGACGTGCGGGGAGTGAAGGCCGGCGACCGCGTTCTGTTCCTCCCCCAGGCCGGGTTGGAGGTTGAACTGAACGGGGAGGAGTACCTGCTGCTTCGGGAGCGCGACGTCCAGGCCGTGGCCTCCCCGACCGACGGGCAGGAGCGCTCTCCCGGCCAGTACTTGTAGCTACCCCGCCACCACGGTGATGCGTACGCGGCGACGGTCGTTGTCGCGGTTCGGGTCGACGACGACGATGCTCTGCCAGGTCCCAAGGACAAGCTCCCCGTCCTCGACCGGCAGGACGAGCGATGGAGCCACGAGCACCGGGAGCAGGTGATCGCCTCCGTGTCCCCTGGCGCCGTGGCGGTGGGCATAGCCGTCGACCCTGGGAAGTAACCGATCGAGCAGCTCCTCCAGGTCCTGCTCCGAGCCCGAGTCCGTCTCCATCAGCGCCAGCCCCGCGGTGGCATGCGGCAGGAACACGTGGGCGATCCCGCTCTCGTCTCCCTCGGCCACGAAGCTTCGGACCCGAGGTGTGATGTCGACGACCCCCTTCCCGGCCGTATCGACATCCAGCTCGGTGGTTCGCATCCCGCGCGTCAGTGTCGATCCTCGCTACACGGAGGTCGAGCGTATCCTTGCCTCGTCCCGAGACCCCTGGGGGGCTGCGTCATGGAGATCGACCCGGTGTGCGGCATGGAGGTGGATCCGGTCACGGCGGAGTGGAGGTACGACCACCAGGGCACGACGTACTACTTCTGCTCTAAGGGTTGCATGGAGGACTTCGCCGAGGATCCCGCGTCCTACCGCGGATAGCCCCGCGACTTCAATGGCCCGGCGACTTCGCGACTTCACGACCCACGGCATGCGGGCCCGCCGGGCCCTTGACGATTACGTGTAATAGTGTAATCCTCTGCTCATGGACAAGTCATGGAACGTCCCTGAGCAGGAACTGGCCGGCTGGTTCGCCGGACGCCTCCCTGCGGATTGGTTCGCCGGAGCTCCCCATGTCACCGCCGACCGCGAGGAGATCCTCGTGGTGGGGACCCTGGCCGACCCCGAACTCCCCAAGGATGCCGCGGCGGAGGCCGTGGCCGCGGCCCGAACCGCACGGATCGACGGGTTCCGGGAGGACACCCGGGGGCTGCGGATGCGGATCGCCGATGAGGCCCAACAGCGGTTCCGTAGGCGGGTGTCGTGGGGTGCAGAGTGCGGCGATGTCCGCACCCTGTTCACCACGGTGAGCGTTCCTGCCATGACTCGGCTGCGCATGCGGGAGCGGCTGGTACTGGACACCCTGGTCGACGCGGGGGTGGCCCGCTCCCGCAGCCACGCCCTGGCGTGGTGTGTGCGGCTGGTGGCCGACAAGCAGGAAGACTGGTTGAAGGATCTCCGCGAGGCACTGACCGGGGTGGAGAAGATCCGTTCGGAGGGCCCCAAGAAGTAGGGCACTCCGGGAGCAAGGCGAGCGCGCCTGCCGCTGCCCGACCCTACTCTTGGCCCAGGCCCATCCGGTACATCCGGCGGCCCCGGTCCCGGTCGTGCAGCGCGACCTCCTCCACGCCGTTCTCGTAGAGGTCTCGCCACGCCGTGCTCAGCCACTCCTCGGCCGATTCGGTGTCGGCGAAGTCGTGTGACCCGCCGACCTCCTGGCCCGTCCCGTCGATGTAGGTCCAGGCGAACGTCAGAGCCTCCGGATGGACACGATCACGTTTGCGGCCTTCGTGACCAGCACATGTTCTCCCTGCTCCAGACCGGCGGGGATGCTCTCCCTTCCCAGCCTGGCGGTCTCCACTTGCCGGTCGGGATAGACCACCGTCACGTCCTCGAAGTTGACCCCGTGGACGTCCCACGGCCTAATCTCGAGCACCACGGCCTCCTGTTCCCCGAGCACATTCGGCAGGGTACCGCACGTTCACGGCCCGACCGGCCATCTGGAGCGAACGAGCCGGCTCAAGGTCCCGGCGGGACCGCCCAGGGGGCAAGGATGGCAACGTCGCGGCCGCGCCGGCGCCCGGCCGCCCCCTCGTGGCGCGGCGACACGGCGAACGCCGACGGCTCGTACCCGTCCCGGCCGTACCGCCTCCAGTCCCGGCGCCTGTTCGCCCGGTCGGCCGTGCGGGCCTTGGCTCCGGAGGGGCCGACCGATCCCGCCATCGTCTTCCCCGACATCCCGGGGGAGGAGCTTCCACCCGTTCGCCAACGTCGCGGTCAAGCTCGGGTGGATGGGGACGGACACAGACGACAACTTCCTGCCTGCCGACCCGGTCACGCTGCGCATGGTCCATCCGGCCATGGTCACGGCGGCGGGTCTCGGCGACTTGGCAGCCTGCCTCGACGCCATCCACACCCGCGACGGCACGGCGTTCGAGGTCCCGCCGGACTTCGGAACGCCCCTGGTAGAGATGCGGGTCGGGTTGCGCCACGACCACAGCGACGAGGCGCTCGAGCTCCTGCCGGACACGCCCCTATCCAGGGCCGAGGTCGCCTGGTCCTTCTTCCGGGTCGCCACGGTTCCCGAGCGGATGCACGACTCGCTCTCTCCCTACGGGACCATCACGCTGCCGGACCCGGGGCCGGCGAAGCGACGGATCGTGCAGTTCGGCATCGACGACGTGGGGTTCCGGTACGTGTATGGCGGCGAGTGGGACCAGGCGTCGCCGGAGGGCTACTGCTGTGGATACCAGCCCGTCCGGGGGTTTCGACCGCTCGGGTTTCACGTGGTGGGTGATGAAGGCTTCCGAGGGCGGGTGGGACAACGCCCGCCTCGCCACTCTCCCGGCTGGTCGCTGCCGGAGCGGAGCTCGGCCGACATGGCATCCGCCGGCCGCGGATCGAGAGGTTCTGGGACATCCGGGCCGGGGACCTGACGTTCTACGACGGGAGCGGCGACGGTGTCGCGGATCACGTGAACGTGTACACCGGGAACGGATGGGCGCTCGACACGTCGGATGGCGCCGGCGGGTAAGCATCGCGAACGTGACGTCCGGCTGGTACCGCGACAACTTCGTCCGCGGTCGTCGGATCATCGGCGTGAAGACGGCGGGCTAGAGGCCGCCGGGTTCACCCGTTGAGCGTTCCCAGCTCCTGTTCCAGCGCCGTCCGCTCCTCGCTGGTTAGCGACCGGGACGCGCCGGTCGCCGGGTCGCGGGGCACGATGACCGACTCGGCCTCGGCCGATACGGCCCCGTCTCGCTTGACGATCTCCTCACGGGTCCGAACGCTCGCCCGGCCGATGGAGTCCAGCCGGCACCGCACGACCACCTCGCCGTCATCCTGCGTGAGCTCGGACCGGAAGTCGATGGCCACCCGGGCCAGGACGAAGTCCCACGTGTCCGTGACCGGGCCGAGCACCTTGTGCGCCCAGGCGTCCCGGGCCTCCTCCAGGTAGTTCAGATACACGGCGTTGTTCACGTGCCCGTAGGCGTCCATGTCCCGCCACCGGATCCGGATCCGCTCCTCGTGCATCAGGATTCCTGGATCCGGTCCACCTGAACCCCCTGGTCGGCGAGCCACACGAGGGCGTTCGCGATGGCCTGATCGGTCCCGTCCACCTCCAGGATCACCCAGGCATGGCGCTCCTCGATGTTAGCCCGCCGGATGTTCGTGACGAGGTCGAAGTCCTTCCCCACCCGATGGATGACCGGCTCGTTTACGAGGTGCTCGGGAAACGTGAGGTGGAACCGGGCCTTCGTCACGCCCCATCCTCGGGGTTCATGCTGCCCGACCGGAACCCCTCCAGGTCGAGCGTGACGTATCGATACCCCAGCGACCGTAGGCCCTCCACCACGTGGTCCCGGACGCCAGGCTCGGCCAGCCTCGGGAGATCTGGCAACTCCACCTCCACCCTGGCGAGGTCGCCGTGGACCCGGACCCGGCACTGCCGGAAGCCCAGCTCTTTCAGGAGGCCCTCGGCCCGGCCCACTTTCAATAGCTCGTCCACCGTGATCATCACCCCGAACGCGATCCTCGACGAAAGGCACGCGGAGGCGGGCTTGTCCCACGTGGGGATGCCCAGCTCGCGGGCGGCCTCCCGAACGTCCGACTTGGCGAATCCCACCTCGACCAGAGGGTGCCGAACCCCCAACTCGGCGGCCGCCCGAAGTCCCGGACGGAAATCGCCGAGGTCGTCAAGGTTCGCGCCCGACACCACGACCGGGAGCCGCTCCTCGACGGCGATCCGGGCAAGCACGTCGTACAGCTCGGCCTTGCAGTGGTAACAGCGGTCGGTGCCATTCGCCAGGTACTCGGGCTTGTCCGTCTCGTGGGTGCGCACCGTGCGGTGCCGGATGCCGAGCGCCGCTGCCACGCGCCCGGCCTCCCCCAGCTCGCCGGGTGGGAGCGAGGGCGAGGCCGCCGTCACGGCCAAGGCCCGGTCGCCCAGGACCTGGCCGGCGACCGCCGCGACGAGCGTGGAGTCGGTCCCGCCCGAGTAGGCGATCACGACGCCACTGGCGCCTTCGAACCATCGGTGCAGCTCCGCGAGCTTCAGCGAGAGACCCGTCGCGACCACGGCGCCGATTCTCGCACGGCTGAGAATGGGGACGGGGCCCCCGGACCTCACGCCCTCAGAATGGAGACGGGACCCCGGGACCTCAGGTCCCGGGGCCCGTCCTCCGGAGAGCGGGGGGGCTCCTGCTCATTCCTTCGCCGGAGCCCCCCTCATGGTTCACTGGGGTTCGCCGCCCTCGGGCGGCTCAACATGGCGAGCCCTTAGAACTCGTCCATCCCCCCGCCCGGCATGGGCGGCGGCTTCTCCTTCTCGGGCTTCTCCGCCACCACCGCCTCGGTGGTGAGGAACAGGGCCGCGATGGAAGCCGCGTTTTGGAGCGCGGACCGGGTGACCTTGGTGGGGTCGATGATCCCAGCCTTGAACATGTCCTCGTACTCGCCTGTTGCGGCGTCCAGCCCCCAGCCCGGATCGAGCGTCCGGACCTTCTCAATCACGACGCCTCCCTCCAGGCCGGCGTTCGCCGCGATCTGCTTGAGGGGCTCCTCCAACGCCCGCCGGACGATGTGGGCCCCGGTCAGCTCGTCGCCCTCCATGTCGACCTTGTCCAGGGCAGACTGGGCGTTCAGCAGAGCAACCCCACCGCCGTTCACGACGCCCTCCTCCACCGCGGCCTTGGTCGACCGGACGGCGTCCTCGATGCGATGCTTCTTCTCCTTCAGCTCGACCTCTGTGGCGGCGCCCACCTTGATGACCGCCACACCGCCGGCCAGCCGAGCCAGGCGCTCCTGCAGCTTCTCCCGGTCGTAGTCCGAGTCGGTCTTCTCGATCTCGTCCTTGATCTGGTTGACGCGGCCTTTGATGTCCGCGGGCTTCCCCGCACCCTCGACGATCGTAGTGTCGTCTTTGGTCACGACGACCTTGCGGGCCTGTCCCAGGAGGTCCAAGGTCGCGTTCTCCAGCTTCAGCCCGACCTCCTCCGAGACGACCGTTGCCCCCGTGAGGATGGCGATGTCCTGGAGCATGGCCTTGCGGCGGTCGCCGAACCCGGGGGCCTTCACCGCCGTCGACCGGAACGTGCCGCGGAGCTTGTTCACCACCAGCGTGGCCAGGGCCTCTCCCTCCACGTCCTCCGAGATGACCAGCAGCGCCTTCCCGCCCTGCATGACCTTCTCCAGGACCGGCAGCAGGTCCTTCACCGCCGAGACCTTCTGGTTGGCGACCAGGATGTAGGGCTCCTCCAGGACCGCCTCCATCCGCTCAGGGTCGGTGATGAAATACGGCGAGATGTAGCCCTTGTCGAACCGCATCCCCTCGACCAGCTCGAGCTCCATGCCGAAGGTGTTCGACTCCTCGACCGTGATGACGCCGTCCTTACCCACCTTGTCCACGGCTTCGGCGATCTGCTCGCCGATCTCCGGGTCGGCCGCCGAGATGGCGCCCACGTGGGCGATCTCGTCCTTCTCCTCCACGTCGCGCGACTGGTTCTTGATGGCCTCCACGGTGAGCTCGACCGCCCGCTCGATGCCGCGCTTCAGGCCCATGGGGTTTGCGCCCGCTGCGACGTTTCGCAGGCCCTCCTTCACGATGGACTGGGCCAGTACGGTGGCGGTGGTGGTGCCGTCGCCGGCCACATCGTCGGTCTTCTTCGCGACCTCTTTCACGAGCTCGGCCCCGACC